>JBDTCL010000114.1:0-4694 GCA_039923595.1 Antricoccus sp.
TATCGACATGTACCGAGCTCCTCTGATGGGACAACCACTTCATAAGAACCCTTAAAAGCAACTGTCGCAAGCCATTGCACTAAGTTCACTACGCCACGGGTGTCTATCGGCTCACACTTGTGAAATATTGCTCGTTTCGGGACGGTTTCGTGACCCTTCCGAGACTTTCTCGCGGTTTTCCTGAGGACTTTCTGAGAATCCTGGCCTAGCTACCCCTAGCGACGTCGAGCGCACAGTCTCCTCTCATCATGACGGGGGATGGTCAACGTATGAGCACTGAAGATCACTCGCCGGTTAATCCTTCTGAATCGTCTGAGCGGCCCCCCGCCGAGCGGACCCCCACTGAGCAGACCCCCGAGGTGGTGCGCGAGCAACAGACTTCGTTCGGTGCCGCGCAACCAACTCCGGCACTATCGAACGAACGCTATTTAGCGTCGCGCCCATTTACGGCCGATAGCGGGCCATCAAGCTATGGCACCCCGCGGATGCAAGGGCAAGGCTGGCCCACTCATCCATCTGCGGGCTCTCCTTACGGCCCGGCCGCCTCAAGCACGGCACCCGGACCTAGCGCTCCAGCCGCCCGACCGCGCCGAGTCGGCTTGATCATCACCGCAGCGGTGCTCGCCGGATTAGTTGGTGGCGTTGGCGGCTCGGCTGGCTATAACGCAATCACTGGCGGCAACTCGAGTGTCACGGCAAGTCAGATCAAGCAGACCTCCACCCAGGCCAGTTCCAAAGCACTCGACGGCAGTGTGGCGGCTGTGGCGAAACTGGTCACCCCGTCGGTCGTCCAGATCAATGTCAAAGGC
This sequence comes from Antricoccus sp., assembly GCA_039923595.1. Taxonomy (GTDB): domain Bacteria; phylum Actinomycetota; class Actinomycetes; order Mycobacteriales; family Antricoccaceae; genus Antricoccus. The sequence goes on from JBDTCL010000114.1 coordinate 810, forward strand.
GCCCAACAGGCCGATACCGGTACCGGGATCATCCTGACAAAAGACGGCGATATCGTGACTAATAATCACGTGATTGCCGCAGCCGCTGGTCAAGGAAGCTCGATGACCGGCACCATTACGGTCGCCTTTAGCGATGGCACCACCACCTCAGCCACAATCGTCGGTCGCGATCCGGTGACCGACATTGCGGTGATCAAGGCAGCGAATCAAACCAAACTCACTCCGGCAGTGTTCGCTGACTCCTCAGCATTGCAAGTCGGTCAGGATGTGGTCGCGGTCGGCTCACCGTTCGGGTTAGCGGACACCGTCACTAGCGGCGTGGTCAGTGCGCTCAACCGGCCAGTCGCCTCTGGCGATGGCACCAGCAGCAGTGCGACCACGGTATTCCCCGCGATTCAGACTGACGCCGCAATCAACCCCGGCAACTCCGGCGGTCCACTGGTCGACATGAACGGATCAGTAATCGGCATCAATGCCGCGATCTACAACAACGGATCGAGCAGTTCTGGACAGGGCACCGCAGGTAGTGTTGGTGTTGGATTCGCGATTCCGTCGAACCTCGCGAAATCGGTAGCCGATCAGATTCTCGCTGGCAAAACCGTCGAGCACGCCAAGCTGGGCGTGCAGGTCACCGATTCGGTCGAATCTGACGGCATCACGACCAATGGTGCAAAGATTGCCGCCGTGACTGCTGGCAGCGCAGCGGCGAAGGCAGGAATGCAGGCTGGCGATGTCGTCACTGCGGCTGGCGGCGTCCCAGTGCGAAGCGCTGAATCGTTAATTGCCACTGTGCGTGCCTACCAGCCCGGGCAGCAAATAAAGCTGACCATCACCCGCGGTGGACAGTCTCAATCGGTCACCGTCACCCTTGATTCTGATGGCGGAAAGTTGACTTCCTGACGTCGTATTTTTACTCGCACCGCACTCGGCTATCGCGTAGATTGACATCCAATATCCACCTTTAAAGGGACATCATGGCTGATCTGCATGTCATTGCGACTATTCCAGCAAAAGCGGAGGCTGCAGACGGTATCCGCGCTGCGCTGAGCACCCTCGTTGAACACACTCGTCAAGAGGAGGGTTGCCTGGCGTATGACCTTTACGAGTCGGCGGCAGCGCCCAATACATTCGTCACGATCGAGCGCTGGAAAGATCAGGCGGCACTCGATCAACATATGACCTCACCCCACCTGGCTGCAGCATTCGCTGCAGCAGGTGACGCCCTCGCTGGCGAGGTCGCGATTCACCCGCTTAAACCTGTCTAAACGACGCCGAGTCAGTTCGGCGGTGCGACTGCATCCGTTGGCGAGGCTCCAGCTTCGGGATAATTCCCGACCGTTGGCACCGCGCCCCCCGTGGGTGTGGCGCCGCCCGGGGGTGGTGCGTCGCTCGTTGGAGCCGCGCTATTTGACGGTGCTGCGCTGGAGGGTTTGTTCGGTGATGTACTTGCCGAGCCGCTCGACTGCGCGCTCGAGGACGGTGGCGCTGTCGCGGACGACCTTGATTGGCTCTGCGTCGATCCCGACGGTTGCGTCGAGGGTTGCGTCGATGGTGACTGCCGATCTTGATTACTCGGCGGCGCTGGGGTGCTCGAGTGGTCGACGCCGACGACCCTGCCTATGGTCGTACCACCACCGCCAGAGATTGCTGAGCCGGTAATCAACTCAAAGCCGGTCACGCCGAGGATCGCGATCAGAAAGAATGCGAGCGCGCCGATCAGGATCGGCTTTTTGTTGGCCTTGGCGATCGCGCCGGCCCCGCGCTCATCGTCGGTGGATGCTGAGGACGAGTCGTCGGTAGCCGGGTCGGCCGATTGCATCGTGACCGTCTGAGTCGACTGAACCCCACGTCTGCCGCGGGCGGCAATCACAACGGTTTGCATCGTTTGGCGGCCGTGACGCAATGAAGCTGTATAGAACGCCGCGCCCGTCGCTGAAATCACGCTAATGAGGGCGGTGCCGATAACGGTGCCCGCGACACCTAGTCGTGATCCGAGCGCAGCCGCAGTTGCCGCCGCGAGTGAGCCGCCGATGACCTGACTCAAGGACAGATCGAGAAACTTCTTTTTCGATGGTTTTTCGGCGTCCGCGACCGCAGCGTGATCGGGATCACTGGGCATGACATTTCTAGGATGATTTTCAGTCGACATATCAGATTCATTTAGATGGTGCTTGGTACGCGCGGCGCTGCGAGTTCTTAGAAAAATAATCCTATCTCATCAGGTCACGGTTCAGTAACGAATGTGACTGATGGGAGCATCGCTGCACGAATTGCACCGATCGCGGGAATCGCCGTGGCCGCACCGATACTTTGAACGGCGAGGCCAGCGGCGCTGGTCGCAAACTGCAAACACTCAACCTGGTCAAGACCTGCGACAATCGCGGCGCAATAGGCTCCGATGAATGTGTCGCCGGCGCCGGTGGTATCGATCACCTTCACGCGCGGCGCGGTTGTGCTGATCGCCGCCCCGTCTGAGGCCAGATAAAGCGAGCCATCGGCACCTAGGGTGATCAGTACTTCAGACACTCGCTGTGCCAAAGCGCGCGCAACCTGCTCAGGTGTCCCGGAATCTGCGGTACCTGCGACGTCAAGTGCCAAGGCCGCTTCGTGCTCGTTGACATTGAGTAGGTCGATGTCTTTGAGCAACTGCTCTGGCAGCTGCGCGAACGGCGCGGCGTTCAGGACGACCTTAACCCCGGCGGCGTGCGCGCATGCAGCTGCCTGTAGCACTGTTGGCATTGGCGTTTCTAACTGCATCAGCAGCACATCGGCCGCAGCGATAGCTTCTTGTTCAGCCCCCGTCAGCTCCAGCAACTCGCCATTGGCGCCGGCCACCACCACGATCGCGTTTTCACCCCCGCGCTCGAGCATCACGTAGGCGGTGCCTGTTGGCGCGTCGACTCGGCGCGTCAAGCTCACGTCGACACCGGCGTTGCTCAGTGTGCGCAACATGAAATCGCCGTCACTGTCAGTACCCACCGCGCCAATAAATTGCGTTGGCGCTCCCGCGCGGGCGGCAGCGATCGCCTGGTTAGACCCTTTGCCCCCCGCGCCGCGCCCGGAGGAATCAGTGAGCACGGTCTCGCCAGGGCTAGGTACTCGTTCGAGATTGATGGTCACATCGACATTCGCGCTACCAAGCACGACCACGCTCACAGTTTCACCCTCCGTGTCGGTCGTCCTGGTCGTGTCGGACGTCGACTGTCGTCGCGGACCTCGCCGACCAATTCCTCAAGCACATCTTCCAGCGCGACGATACCGACTGGCAGGCCATCGTCATAAACCGCCGCGAGATGCGCATGCACGCGCTGCATTTCGGCGAGCACCTGACGCAATTTATCGCCGGTGCCCACCTGCGGCAGCATTCTGATCAGCTGCGGATCAATCGGGTCGTGGCGATGACTGTCGTCGGCGACAAGGACGTCCTTGATATGGATATAACCGATCGGCAAGCCTGAGGAGTCGATGATGGGAAACCGCGAAAAGCCACGCGCGCAGGCGTTCTCGGCCTCCGCCGGGGTCACCGTTTGCGGCAGCATTCGCATTTTTGATAACGGGATGAGCACCTTTGAGACGTCGTACTCATCGAATTGCAGAGCGCCGATAATCAACTGCTCATCTTGTGGATCGAGCATCCCGCCCGATCGAGATTCAGCCACAATCGAGGCGACCTCATCGCGCGTAAATGTGCTGGCCACCTCGTCGCGCGGGGTGACGCCGATCAACCGCAGGCCACCGTTGGCGGTCGCGTTCAGTAACCAGATCACCGGAAAAAGCACCCGCACGATGACGGTCAAGATCGGTGCGAGGAAGTATGCCGAGCGTTCCGGGTCAGCAAGTGCGATATTTTTTGGCACCATCTCGCCGATAACGACATGTAAAAAG
>JBDTCL010000115.1:0-4770 GCA_039923595.1 Antricoccus sp.
TGAGTTTGCCCAGACTCGCGGCCAGGTAAAAAGCAACGTGCCAAAGGCGAGAATGAAGCCGATGCCAGCGATACCCACCTGATCGCCTGTCGTAAATACGACGCCAGCTTCAGATTTCTTCAGCAAAACGCCGACTACAACGAAAACCACCACCAAAATTGTCGCGATGACGACCGAAATTTTGGTAAGTTTGCGCGGCTTGCTGATCAGTTCCAGCTCAGCGTCGCTGAACTGAGGGTCCAAGTCGGTATTCTCAGCGCGGAATTTCACCCTTCCAGGGTATCGCCATTGGAGGCACAATGAGCGATCTGCTCGCACAGATCACCGAACGGGTGCGCAAAACCCGAACACCGTTTGTGATTGCGATCGACGGCCGATCTGGCGGCGGCAAAACGGCACTCGCCTTGGCCCTCACCGATCACCTAGCCGTAGTCCTCGCTGATCGATCGGTTAGGACGGTGCATGTGGACGATTTCATCGCTGGCTGGTTCGGTCTGGCCGACGTCGTCGCGGTGGTGCAGAAGATACTTCGTGACATCACCATGAAGGGCGTCGCAAACGCTCGCCGCTGGGACTGGGATACCGAATCCTCCGGTGAAATCCTCACGATTAACCGCGCAGACGTCATCATTGTTGAAGGCTGCGCCTGTGGCGCTAGAGCGCTAGCGCCGCAGGTCGATTTGCTCATCTGGGTTGAGCTTGATGCCCCAACCCGATATCACCGCGCGATTGCGCGCGATGGCGCAGCATATGAGCCGTGGTGGGATACGTGGGCTGCCCAAGAGGATCAGGTTTACGCTGCGGAACAGGTCGCCGAGCGCGCAGACTTGATCTGGCGATCGACTTAATGATCAAGATAAATCGGCTGGCAATTACACCTGCGGTGCCCACGCACGCAGCCCGAGCCAGCCACCGGCCGCAAGCAACGCCGCTGCTTCGTTGTCGTCGAGCAGGCAGGTCTGGTCGTCGCTGCTCACCAGTTGGTGGTCAGTGAGCGTCGCGATATCGACGATAATCTGATCCCAGTGACGATATTGGATATCGTGCCCTTCACCGTTGTACAGACGCCGCACCGTAATGTTGGGCAATAAGCTCGCCCAATGCTCCATTTGGCGGACCGGTACCAGAGAGTCTTCGGTACCCCAGTACAAGAATGTCGGCGCCGTAACATCGCTCAGATCCGGCAAAGGACGATCACGGATTCCGGCAGCATGGATCAATGGCGCTGGATCGCCGAGTTGACCGCGGACAAAGAACTCGCGAGTTGCTTCTTCGTAGGTTGAATCTACGAATCCTGGGATCTGATGAACTGGGCTTTGCTCCGGGTAACGCCACCAGCTCACCGGGTTCGATGCGATCGCGCGAGCATCTTGCTCGGTAATAGCCCGAGGTGCGTCGGTATCGATCCGCTCAGCATAGGCACACGCTAAGTGAACGGACCGAATGCGTTTTGGGGCCCGGGCGGCAACCTCAGCGGCGTATGGTCCACCACCGGAAATCGCGATCAGCGAATAGCTGGCGACGCCAAGCTGATCCAGAAGCCAGATCACATCCGCTGCGTAATCGGCCGGACTGTAATCAATATCGAAGACTGTCTGGCCTAAGCCGTTGCGCTCTACGGAGATCACTCGAACCTCAAGTTCACGCCGAAATGTGCCCGCGAATTCCAGCAGTCCAAAGGCACGAACGGTCGTCGCCGCACCGCCGAAAAAAACAACCGTCGTCCAGCCGGGGTCGCCGTCATCGATGTAATGCAGCACCCGGCCGGTGGGCGTCGTCGCCGTTAATACGGTCGGACCGAGCGGATCAAATGCGGCTTGGCCCCGGAACTGCCGGTGGTTGCTCGTCATGTAGCTCCTCGAGGGGTGAATGATCCGGAAAAGCAATATTTGGCGTACTAGCGATGAGTGATCGGGTGTAGGGGTGGGCATTCTCGGCGAAGGCATCCTCAACCGAGGTGAGCTCGACGATCCGACCATCCTGCAGAATCGCCACCCGTTGGGCAATATTGCGCACGAGCGCGATGTTATGGGTGATGAAAAGCAGGCTCAGACCCATCTCGTCCTGCAAGCGTTGGATCAGCTCGATGAGTGAGGACTGCACCGACACGTCCAATGCCGAGGTGATTTCGTCACAGATGAGCACATCGGGCTTCGTCACAAGGGCGCGGGCGATCGCTACCCGCTGACGTTCTCCGCCGCTGAGCTGATCGGGGTAACGGCCAGCAAGATCGCCGCGCAGGTTAACCCGCTCCAGACCTTCGGTAACGATCCGGTTTGGCTCGGCGATGGGCGACTTGAGCGCCCGTAACGGTTGCAAGATTAGATCTCGTACTGTGCGGCGCGGATTCAACGACTCATAGGGGTCTTGAAACACATACTGGATACGCCGCCGTTGGTCGGCCGTGCGCCCAAAACTGCTCGGCGGCAATTGCTGTCCGTCGAACTCCAGTTCGCCGTCGAAATTCGTATGTAGGCCGGCCACGATCCGCGACAAGGTCGTCTTGCCGCTACCGGACTCCCCGAGCAGCGCGAGACATTCGCCGGCCCTCAACTGCAGTGACACGTCCTCAAGGACGACGTTCTTGCCATAACGGCCACGGATGTTGCGCACATCAAGGAGCGCGTCTGCCGAGCGTGTTTCAGATTCAGGCCGGTGCGTTCGATGTTCGGGAGTGGGAAGTGGCACGCCGATCCGATGGCACCGTGCGAAACTGCGCGCTCCGGTTGCCTCGATAGGCGGCACAGTCGATCGACAGATATCAATCGCGAGTGGGCAACGTGGAGCGAAAACGCAACCAGCCGGGCGATCCATTGGTGATGGTGCATAACCCGCGATTCCGACCATGGGACGTTTGGCATACAAGTCCGGGACCGCAAGTAACAATCTGCCAGTGTAAGGATGTTTGGGAGCTGCCAGAACCTCGGCCATCGGACCGAACTCGATCACCTCTCCGGAGTACATCACCGCTACAAAATCCACGAGATCGGCGACGACCGCCATGTCGTGGCTGATATAGACCGCGGCGCAGTGGTAGGAATCGCACAACTCCCGCACGGTCGCGAGGACCGTTGCTTGGGTCGTTACGTCTAGTCCGGTGGTTGGCTCGTCGAGCACGATAAGCCGCGGCCTGGGGATAAATGCCATCGCGATCGCAATGCGCTGTTGCTGACCGCCTGAAAGCTGATGCGGATACCGCTGCAGAAATTCCTTATCTGCTGGCAGCGCCACCTCGCCCATGACCTGCTGCACGCGCGCCGAGATGTCACTGCGACTGATGTCATCATTGAGGCATTCGCGCAACTGAGTACCAATTCGCAGCGCGGGGTTGAGCGCGGTTGCTGGCGACTGTGGGATATACGAGGCGACGTTGCCCCGGAAATTCTGGAGTTCGGGACCGGTCAGGCTGGTGGCATCTTGTCCATCAACGACAACGCTGCCACCGGAGATTGCGGTGCCAGACTTGCAATAGTTGAGCAGTGCCAGACCAAGGGTCGTCTTGCCGGACCCGGATTCGCCGACGACACCTAGTACCTCACCGGGCTGCAGCTGCAAACTGACTTCTCGCACGATCTGCGCCATCGATGGCATGCCGGTCACCGTGAGATCCTGCACCTGCAGAGCGGGCTCCGATAATGCCTGCGGCATTGCGCTTGGCATTATTCGACTCCCCGGCCGATGCCTGCCGAGGCTCGGGCGATTCCGTCAGTGACCAGATTTGTGCCGACCGTGAGCAACGCGATCGCGATAACCGGTAGCACCACCGGCCATGGCTGCACGGTGATGCCGATTCGGTTTTCGTTGATCATCAGGCCCCAGTCGGCAGCTGGTGGCTGCAGGCCGAGCCCAAGGAAGTTCAAACCCGCGACGATGCCAATCGAGTAGGTCAGCCGAAGACCGAATTCGACTGCCAGGGTGCCGGTAATGTTGGGCAGGATCTCGGTCAACACGATTTTCCACCGCGGCGTGCCGAACGCTTCAGCGGACTTGATGAAGTCGCGCTCGACCACGCTCAGCGCGGCACCGCGGACGACCCGCGCAACGCGGGGCAGGTGCGCGATCGCGACCAGTAATACCAGGAGCCATAAGTACGTTCCGATGATGGACAAAAAGAGCAGCGCTAGCACGATTTCAGGGAAAGCCAGCGCGATATCGCCGGTGCGCATAACGAATTCGTCGACCCAGCCTCCCTTATAGGCGGCAAAGGTACCCATCAGCGCGCCGAGCCCCACGCCGAGAATCGTCGCGAGCACTGCAAGCAGCAGCAGCGTCTGGCCACCACCGAGGAAACGACTCCAGGCATCGCGACCAAGCGCGTCGGTACCGAACAAGGTGCCCGGCGATGATCGCAGGAATGGTGAACCCACAAATTGGGTCGTCGAATACGGCGAAAAAAGCGGACCGAGCAGTACGAGCAAGATAACCAGTGCCGCCAAGACCAGGCCCACCTGTGCCCGGCGCTGACGTATGCTGCGCGCGAGCAAGCCAGTTCGCTTGCGGCCCTTTGGCTGGATCGTTTCTGGCTGCTCTTCAGCCGATGCCCGATCCTCAACGCTCATTGCGCTGCCGTCCTTACTTTCGGGTTAGCGATCAATCCGACGATGTCAGCGATCAGATTCACCAGGATGTACACGGCAGCAATAATCAGGGTCAGCGCCTGGATGATCGGCAAATCACGGTTGCGAACTGAGTCGATCAACTCCGAGCCGATTCCGGGATAGCGAAACAGGTACTCGATCACTACAACACCGCCCATAAGGTAGGCCAACT
>JBDTCL010000116.1:0-5470 GCA_039923595.1 Antricoccus sp.
GCGAGAAATGCCATCACCCAGGCCAGCACGAACATATAACCAAAGGCAATCGCGGGCCAGCGCCAGGTGCCTGACTCGCGCCGCATTATTCCTATAGTTGACATGCATTGCAAAGCGTAGAGGAAGAAGGCGAGCAATGCAGCCACGACCGGTGGGGTGAAGAGAAGCTCGCCCGCGCGTGGGCCGCTATCGACCTTAAGGCTCTGCAGGGCGTTTCCTGGATTGTCGGGATTCTCCGCAGCAGCGACCTGGCCCAGCGTCGCAACGAAGACCTCGCGCGCTGAAAGCGATGCGAGCACGCCGATATTGATCCGCCAGTCAAAGCCCAGCGGCTCGAAGACTGGCTCCACTGCGCGTCCGAGCGCTGCGCCATAACTGTGATCGATTACGTAGGCCGAGACTGCGGTGTTGTTCGCCGTGTCAACCCCTGCACCTTTCAGATCAGCGGAACTGCGGGCGGGGAGATTAAGCAGCAGCCAGAGCACGATCGTGGTGACCAGGATGATCTTGCCAACCTTGCGCAAAAACATCTGCGCAGCGCCCCATACCGACACCGCGACCGAGCGTGCCGAGGGGATGCGGTACGGCGGGATTTCCATATAGAACGGCAATAGCGGTCCATGTTTGCGTCCGATGCGCGAAAATACCCATGCCGCGGTCATCGCCGAAAGCGCCCCAAGAAGGTACAGACCGAACATGGTGACGCCTTGGGCACTGATCGGTCCCCACCCGGCGCCAGGCTTAACCACTAGGCCAATCAGCAGTACGTAGACCGGCAGCCGCGCCGAGCACGTCATGAGTGGCGCGCCCATCATCGTGGCGATCCGGTCGCGAGCCGAGGGAAGTACCCGAGTCGCCATGATGCCCGGCACGGCGCAAGCGACCGAGGACAGTAGTGCGACAAAGGCGCGCCCCTCAAGGCCTGCTTTCGCCATCACCCGGTCCATCAAAAATGCTGCTCGTGCCATATAACCGACACCCTCGAGCAAGGCGATCATCAGGAACAAAAACACGATCTGCGGGAGAAATACCAAGACGCCGCCTACGCCACCGAGCAAGGCATTAGCGATAAAGCTCTTGACCCAACCGTTGGAAATTCCATCGTTGACCAGCCCGCCCAACCAGGCAAAGAACTGTTCGATCAAGTCCTGCAGCGGGGCAGCTGCAGTGAAAATGACCTGGAAGAATGCAAACATGGTCACGATGAACACCAGCGTGCCCCACGCCGGATGCAGCAGAACCGCGTCGATGCGCCGGGTGCGCGCATCACTCTCGGGGAGTCGGTAGCCAGCCGCGCTGAGCACTGAGGTAATCCAGTTCGCGACTTCGGCCGGCTCATCCGGAGGAAGCACCGCAGGTTGTGCCCATGATTGCGGATTGCCAAGCAGATCGCGCAGTCCAACCAGATCATGGCGTCTACCGCCGGTGACCGAGACCACCGGAACACCGAGTGCCCGGCTGAGCGCCGCGGCCTCGAGCGCGCCCTGACGCCGGAGAAGTTCATCGGTGAATGTCAGCACTACACAGACCGGCAGGCCGGTGTTCACCACCTGAGCCATCATTCCCAGCGATCGTTGCAGTGTGGTCGCATCAAGGGTGACCAGCAGTCCGTCCGGTGTCGTGACGTCCGTTTTCAGCGGATCGAGCACATCGGTCAGGACCTGCTCGTCGGGACTGATCGGATCCAAGCTGTAGCTACCGGGCAGATCCTCAATGACGACCTGGGACCCGTCAGCTTCGGCAACGCCTTCATACCGCGAAACGGTGACGCCGGGATAGTTACCGGTTTTGGCACGCAGACCGGTCAGTGCATTAAAGAGGGTGGTCTTGCCGGAGTTGGGACTGCCAACCAAAGCCAGGCGAATTGGGGGCGCCAGGACCGATCCGGAGCCATCGTTTGCTGCGCGACTCACGGCTGAGCGAGGACGCGGATGCACCGGGCCTGACGGCGCCGCAACGCTACTTCAGAACCCGCGACACGGTAGATGACCGGATCGGCCATCGGCGCGCGGCGCACCATCATCACTTCGGCACCAGGAAAGAAGCCGAGATCGACCAATCGGCGTGCCGTTGCCGGGTCAGTATCATCGCGAACATCCAATATCCGCCCAACCGAACCGGTCTTGAGGTCGGCGAGTGTCGCGCTTGGCTGCTGGGCCGAGTCGGCGATCGAAACGATCACTCGGTCACTTAGCACGCTAGACAATCGCGACATTCGAAAACCCCATGTAAACTCAAAAGCGCTGCTTGAACAAAAGCTCGTTGCGAACTTAGGTAAGGCTCACCTTAATCGTGATTGGAGCCATCGTCAACCTACGACTGCATCAATCTCAGTCGTCCGCGTGCGATCGAGCCCAAACCGCTAGCTCCGACAACATCGGCCGCGAGCCATGCTTGATCAGCAACCTCCCGGAACGCCGGACATAAGTACCTTGCCAGCGCCGCTCCGGTTGCCCGGAAACGCCCGGGAACGGTCGACTTCGGGTATTTGACTGCGCTCGGCTCCGATTGACTAACGAGCGGATGTCATTGGCGAATCGATTCCATAAATTCCAGGCGGTTGCCGAATGGATCGTGCGCATAGATCCGCCGGAACCCCGGAAAATCAGTATCTTGGTGGACCTCTTGCCCGGCATCACGAAGTTGCGCAACAATCTGGTCGAGATCGTTAACTAGGATGCCAGGGTGAGATTTGCGCGCGGCCCGGAAGTCTGGCTCGACCCCGAGGTGCAATTCAACCCCGCCAGCTCGAAACCAAGCGCCGCCGCGCTGCTTGAGTGCCGTGGGCTTGTCGATTTCGCACATCCCAAGCACGCCAACAAAGAACTGGCGTGCTTGTTCTTCCGCTGCGGCAGGCATCGCAAGCTGCATGTGATGGAGCCGTTCAAAAATCATCTGGCCGCCTCCGTTACGTCGGTCCGGTCATGACATATATGGAAGATGTTTACCCAAGGCGAGGCTAGACGCAATGATCACGTCTGACATTTACCCGAAAGGCCCATGCCGCGTAAGCGGTCATCCCGTGTTCGCGGGGACGCCATGCGAGGACCGTGATGTCAATCATCGGAGTACCGACGAACACCAGCCGAGCCCTAGACCGGCTCGAAAACCCCAGGCTCAGTTCTGCTCTTACCAAATCTGCACTCGTTAAGTAGCAGCGTGTTGCCTCCCTTTCGGGTGCTAAGTTAAGTTCCCTCACAATGACAGAATCCAGTTCATCGGGCCGCTGGCCCGGATACACTCGAGCGCGCAATGTGCGCCCTCCGGCGTCGGCACGCGGCGTCCTTGCGAGTGGTCCTCGCGCGAGTGGATCGGCAATTTGCCCCAAAACACCGAACAATCCGGGCGCTCACTCGTACTTGCCCTGGTGGTATCGCTGGTGTCGACAAGCGGTATGCGCCATCAACGGAAGCTGGGCGTCTTGCCTCCCGAGGTGGCAAGACGGCCGACGCGTTCCGATCGAGGCGTGCCTCTATACCGTTACTTTGCTTTTATATCTTCGATCCGACTACTTGACGGAGGTGAACTTCTTGATCGCATCGCGAAGGACCGTCGAGAACGGCAGTGATTTGTCGTAGTTTGCTGCATCACGACTGTTGTCTTCCTTCAACATGTGATCGACACCCGTTAGCTTGACTGCATCCAGGTCCGCCCTACTCAGTCCGCCGATCAGATGCTGCACCTGGTCGCAGGTGACCTGGATATCGGCATTACTGCAACTAGTCAGGACCGGCATGCTGGGTGGCAGTTTTGCGGCAAGACTGGCCGGATCGTAGGCATCGATTTCGGCGATGTATTTCGCGTTCGCCGGGTTGAACACGCTCGTTAACTCCTTCGGCAAGTTAGGTGGCACGGTTCCAGTGGTGCGTATTGACGTGATCGCTACGTCGAGCTGTTGGGTCAGGGTCGCACCCGTCGCAGCGGCCAGTTGAGCGCCCTTTTCAGCGGCCGCGATTTGGCCCTCGATCTGCTCCTTGAGCACATCGAGCAGTCGGATGCTCGACGGTTCAAGCAGCATCAGTGCGGCGATCTTTGGGACACCACCCGTTGTTCCGGTTTTCGTCGCGAGCAGCAACGCATACAGCGCTCCTTCACTATGTCCAACCACCGATAAATGCTGTGGGTCGACGCCGGATTGCTTACTGAGGTACTGCAATGCCGAAGTCGCTTCGTCAGTAAAGATCGAAACGTCGATCTGTGCGGCCGTCGCGGCGGTATAGGTGCCCAACCCAGTCTTGCCAGAGCCGAGCTTGTCATAGCGCAAGGTCGCCACTCCGTCACTAGAAAGCCAATCCGCGACCGTTTTGAGAGTGTTGAGATTCTGCATCTGCGCATCGTTGCCGTCCCGGTCAGTGGGACCGCTGCCGGCGATCAGTAGCGCCGCTGGCACGTTACCGGTGCTATGCGCTGGGTGCCGATATGTGCCATAGATCGTCATGCCACCTGCAGTAAAGGTGACTTGCTGATCGACCCATGTCGCAGCGGCGGAGTTGTTCTCGGTGCTCTCTTCGCGGCGCTGCACGCAGTGCTTAGTACCACCACCGCGCCAAGGGCAGCAATTAATAGCTTGCGCATCTTGGTTCCCTTCTAGATATTGCTTCTCTAGCTCGTGCCTGGGTGATACGCCAGACGAACGAAGGTGACTCAGTCCCGATGTTCGGTTAGGGCTTGAGCAGCGGGAACGAACCAGAGCCCGACCACGGTGCCGTCAGGGGCATAGCTGATCCGGCCGATGAGGTCAGCGGCTTCATGGTGCAGCGGCACTTCGACAACCGTGGCGTCAGCTAAGGCCAGCACGACCGGAGTGCCTTGCTGCTGTAATTGGTCACCGAGGGCAATCACGCTCGCGTACGCGTCGGCGAGGCCGTCTGCGGTGAGCATTTTGGCCATCGTCGGACTGAAGTCGACGATTGCGTCGGTCCAGCGATGCTCGGCAACCGTGGTGAAAAACGCGGTGGCGCGCTCCTCGGCGTCGGAGAGGATGTTCTTGATCATGGTTTCTCCTGTTCGTGGATCTAATGGAGTTCCGAAGCGGGCGAAGGCCGCCTGCCGGGTGGTGCCGAGCGCATCGCCAATGAGCTGCCAGGACACCCCGCGGGTGCGCGCTTGCGACACAATCAGCTGGAGCGACTCAGCGGTCAACTCGGCTAATGACCGGGCGGCTGCGATCGAATGCCTTGTGTCTCCAGGTGTGTCGACAAGTGCTGACTGGACGAGCTCGGTTATCCGTCGAAGTTGCTTAGCCAGTTCGGCGGCGCTGCGCTGTCCCATATTGTCAAGGTAACTTTGACAACATGACTCTGTCAAGGCTGCTTTGACACAATTGTTGATCTGCGAGGATACGTTCACGAATACTGAGCCTGTGAGTTCACGAGGAGCACGCTGATGCCGCGCCAAAATCGGGTACGACCGACCGGCGAATTAGTTGCGGTGAGTGCTCGTGGGTCATATTGGGGCAATCGCGGCCCGC
>JBDTCL010000117.1:0-3240 GCA_039923595.1 Antricoccus sp.
GGCTCTTCGCACGCAGCCTCATTGGTATGACCCACTAGCGCGATCGCACCTGCTGAGGGAAGCGCTTCGCACAAACTCGCGATGGACACTTGGCCGCTCAGATTCGCGAGATCAGCCCAACCTCGCCCTTCGGAGTCAGTCGGCCCAAAGACAATTTCATGACCGACACTTAGGCTGTCGAGATCGACCAGCATCGAAGCACCGCACCGCGCGGCTGCGACTGCCAGACCAGCCGAAAGAGTCGTCGCACCCACGCCGCCGCATGAGCTGATCACACCCGCCACGAGTCCCGCGCGGCGCCGCGCAAGGCCAACCCGACCACACCAATCGACTAGCCAGTTTTCGCTGGCGGCTAGATCGACGACATTTTGCACGCCCAGCCAGACGCAGTGCTGCCAGACGTTCGATGCCGGTTCGCCGACCGAGATGACGACGCAGTCATCGCGCCGCAAGGGATCTTCGCGAACGAGATCTGCCAGCTCGTTCGAATCAATGAGCACCGCGGTCGACTCTCGCCATTGGCGAGCGAGTTGGTCATTTGCCGCAAGTGTCCATCGCAGGCCAGCAGCCGCGACAACGCGTTCGGCACGATCGCGCAGTGGCCCCTGCGGACCGATGTACAACACGGTGCGCTCACTCTGCGTCGCCATTTCGCCTCCTCGGTTTAACCACTTGCCGAGGAACAATGCACCTTTACCGGTATCTACCGCAGTCAATTAACCGACTGCTGTGGATATCAGGAGGATTGTGGATAGCGAGACAGCGAGCGTGCTGATACTGATGGAGCGACGGTTGCCGATCTGTTGCCGGCGGCTGCAGTGTTCCGGTGAGTGGCGTGCGCCGATCAGCCGCGCAGCACCGATTCGCAGACTGCGAGACCTTCGACAGCACCAGCTGAAAGCGCGTGGCTACAATGCACCAACCACTGCCCTACACCATCTGGCGTCCCAGATCGGTATCCGTTGATTGCTGCTAGGTATACCTTCTCGTTGTCGGCATGACCGATCTCGGGTACCGCCAGCGACTTTGGATCAACACCGGTCGAGACCAGGACAATTCGCGAAGCCGCACGCGCAACCACGCCATTAGCGGACGCGAAGGGTTGCAAAACGAGAATCTCGGCGTGCACGATGGCGGCCACAATCACTCCCGGCACGTCGCGTGAGCGCGGCGTCCGCAACATCTGAACCATCTGCTGCAGTCTGCCAGCCACCGCAGGATCACCGTTTGCACGACCGAGCTCGCCGGCATTGTCCAGACCCGATGCAGCCTGGAGATGAAGCGCGGCCAGCGCCTGCAGCGGCGCGTGCTCCCAGACATCAGTTTGACGGCCGATCGCGCCAGCCACCCGCAAGCATCCGGTCACAATCGGATCGTCGATCGCCCCGCCACGGACCGCTTCAAGTTGGTATGACGCATCCTCGAGTGCTGCCGACGCCCGCGCACCGCGAAGCAACGACTCGGCGCTGACATCGGCCGATTGCTTGCGTAGCACTCGGTGGTTGAGTAGCCGGTCGACATCGGCACGTGCTGCAGCTGCAGCAGCCCGGACGTCGGTCAGGTCCATCAGCGGAGCAAGTGGGTCATTGATCTGATTGGTCGGCACCGCACCAGCCTAGGGTGCGAGCTTTAGAAGGTGCGGGCAGGCTGCAGCGTCGGAGTGCACCACATAGACTTGGTCTCATGGCAAATACAGAGAAGCCGCAATTTGACATTCCCGCTGATCAAACACCGCCGACCGACCTGGTGCTAGAAGATCTCACCATGGGTGACGGACAAGAGGCCGCCGCGGGGCACACCATCGCCGCGCAGTATGTCGGCAAGTCTTGGTCCACCGGGCAGCAGTTCGACGCGAGCTGGGACCGCGGCGCGCAGCCGTTGGAGTTCCCCCTCGGGGCAGGCCGAGTCATCCAGGGTTGGGATCAAGGCATTGTCGGGATGAAGGTCGGCGGTCGCCGCAAGATCACGATTCCGCCGCATCTTGGCTATGGCGCGCAAGGCGCTCCCGGTGCCATCGCACCGAATGAGACCTTGATTTTCGTCGTTGACCTCGTCGGCATTCGCTAGTCATGTCCAGCAATATCGCTCGGGATGGCGAGGGCGCTAAGGTCCTCGCCTTCCCGAGCGAACGTATTAAGCCAGCCGCACCTCAGGTTGATTCGCCGCGTGAACCGCTCATGCGTGAGGCAATCGGTCAGGTCCTCCGCGACGAGCGGCAACATCAGCAACGCACGTTGCGCGAAGTCGCGGACGACGCCACGATCTCGGTTCAATATCTCTCAGAAATCGAGCGCGGCCGCAAGGAAGCCTCTTCTGAAGTTCTGCGTACCGTCACCAGCGCGCTCCATCTGCAATTGGCAGACCTAGCGGGGCAACTTGCCCAACGCTTGGGCAACCACACTGCGCAGGTCATGGCGGCCTAACGATCCACGTGCGGTGCGTTCGGCAACGATCACGGCGTTAGCCCACGCATGGTTTTGACAACGACAACGACGACGACGATGACGATGACCCGCGTGTGGTTGTTTCGAAGACCAGCGCAGATATCCCCAAGACGGCATTAGCCCACAGTTCTCACGCGTAAACCACTTCAGAGGCCGCTCCTGAAACGGCACTAGCCCGCGTGCGTCCGTCGCAGCAACCACCCCAGATTTCTCGAGGCAGCGCATCCAAATACAGAACGAGTTCGTTCCAGTGCCGCCGCGGCCCACCTATCCCACGAGCAGCGATCGCTGCTCGACCGGCCGGAGTCAGCTGCACGGCTGACTCAGGCGTTCCCTCCAGCGGGGTTCGCGGCCAACCCATTTTGCTACGTTGCCTACTGACAGCTGAGCTTGTCTCCCGCGTTAGTCGATTGTCCCGTGACTACCGATTATGGTCACACATATTTAGAACCGTTATATATCTGTGATCTAAGTTATCCACAGTTGACTATTCCGGGCTCTAGATGTCGGTGCCGGGTGTGATAATCGTATGTATGAACGAGCAAGGTCGAGCCCTCGCGGACCTGACCGGCACGCCGGTCGGGGACGCGATCACGGCTTTCGATGCTGGGTTGACTTCGTTGCTTAGGGTGCTGGAACACGACCTTGCTGGGGTGCTGCCGAAGGTCGCCGCGGCAGTCGCTGTTGCGGTGGAACGGGCAGTGAACCGAGCTGCAGTTACGCAGCAGCGCACCGCCTTAATCGCGCGTGAGTCGCGGGTGGAGTTGTTGACTGGTTCGGGTGGCACGGCCACTTC
>JBDTCL010000118.1:0-22255 GCA_039923595.1 Antricoccus sp.
GAAATTGTTTGCAGCCACTTCGGGCCGAGTGTCATCGGCAGCAAGATGCCAGATAGCAGCAAGATCGGCAGCAGCACGGAGTTGAGCAGCGGCGCCAGCACGTCCTCACTCTTGGTAGTCAAGGCGACCGCATTCGAAGCCGCGGCGCATGCTCCACCGATGAGCAGCGTAAGCACGATGCCGAGCACGATGCCGCCGAGTGAGCCGCGCATGCCAAATGCGAAGCCGAGGCCAACTAGCACAATCGCCTGGACAAGCAGTTGCAGCATGTCGCGCATCATCCGCCCAGCCAGCAAAGCACCGCGAGGCGCCGGAGTGACCCGCTCGGCTTCGACTACGCCTTCTTTCCATTCAGCAATCAGTCCAAATCCAGCGAACATCGCACCGAAGATGCCCAACTGCACAAGCAATCCGGGAACAAAAAAGGTATAGGCGTTTGAGGCACCGAAGGAGCTAGCGAGTGGTTTGAGGAGTGGTCCAAACAATACGAGGTACAAGATGGGCTGCATCAAACCGATGATTACCCAGGCTGGATTGCGCAGATTCATCCGTAATTGGCGGCGAAAGATGATCAATGTCGAGCGCGCGAAATTCATGATTGAGTCCTTGGATTTAGGCGGCGTCATCGCGAAGCGAACGGCCGGTGAGGTCGAGAAAAACATCGTCAAGGGTGGGTCGGCGCACCTCTATGGAGCGCAATTCGACGCCCGCATGGTCAAGATCGCGCAATAGCCCAGGCACTGCTGCACCAGCACGCGCAACCCGGCCACTGACGTGCACGCCAGTGGCCTGGACATCGCCTCGATCGACAATTGCGGCAAGCTTTGTCGCGGCGACCGGCAACATTGCCGCATCAGCGACCTCGATATCAACCAGATCACCGGATACAGCCGCCTTAAGAGTTGCGGCGGTATCGCTTGCCACGATGCGTCCGTGGTCGATCACGATCAATCGGTCGCTGAGGGCGTCGGCTTCGTCGAGGTAGTGGGTGGTGAGAAAGACGGTCACGCCGCTGCGATCTCGTAGATCTGAGATATGTTTCCAAAGATTCACCCGGGCTTGTGGATCGAGACCAGTTGTTGGTTCATCGAGGAATACCAGCTTTGGATCGTGGATGAGCCCCATCGCAATATCGAGTCGTCGACGTTGCCCGCCGGACATCGTCTTAGGCTGACGCTGCCACATCTCAGGCAAGTCGAGCTGCTCAAAAAGTTGGCGGTCGCGACGCTTTGCCTGTGCTGCACTAATGCCATACAGCCTGCCGTGGTCCATGATCTCTTCACCGGCTCGGGTCATGCTGCCTGTGGAGCCGCTTTGAGAGACATAGCCAATGCTGCGTCGCACGTCAGCGGCCTGACTCACCACATCAAATCCCGCGACCGTCGCCGTACCGGTGGTAGGGCGCAGCAGCGTGGTCAGTATTCGTAGGGTCGTGGTCTTGCCCGCACCATTAGGTCCGAGAAAACTGACGATCTCGCCCTCTGCAATGTCGAGATCGACGCCCGCGACGGCGGTGACATCGACCTTTTCGCGGCCTTGGCGTGTTTTGAAAACCTGCGTGAGTCCGCGGGCGTGAATCATGGCGACACTCCGTTCAAACTTCAATCCGAGTAGCTATTCAAATTTGAATAGTAATACCTATTCAAACTTGAAGAGTGCGCTTTGTCAATCAAGCTCGGCCGGATAAGGCCGTACCGTCGATAAATTTGCGATACCGCTCGCGATCGGCATCCATCTCATGCCCAGGATCATCGTCGGCCATCTGCCATGACATCGGTTCGCCCGCGAAACCAAATTCGCCAGCCTCGATCTGCTTGAGGTAGCCCCGCACCCACGCCTGCTCGGTCCGCATTGATAACATCCGGCCCTGCATCAGCGGCGCGATGTGGTCCGGTACGTGCGGCCAGTCGCCATTGGCCATCGAGGCGTAATCGGCCATTATTCGATCTAGCTCAGCTAGTCGGATCTGCAGCGCCTCCTGGTAAAGCGCGCGTGGCAGCAGGGCTACGAGGGTGAGCGCAGTGTGCACGCTTAAGGTGCTTAACGGATCGACAGTGATCAGCGCGCTCTTGACTTGATCGGCAAAGTCACGCCGTCCTTTTGCGGTCGAGGTATACACCGCGACAGTGCGTTTACCGTCCGGAATGTCATAGCGGATGAGATGACCCTGTTTCGCTTGACCGGCCAGCATCGAATACACCGAGCCCGGATTCAGATGAGCCCAGTCCTCGACTCCCCAAGACAACAACTCGCGCCGAATTTGATAGCCGTTCACCGGTTCAAATAGCATGACTGCGCCCAACACAAGCATCGTCGTTTCGCGGGCCGCCATAACGACGATCGTACGCACCCCGCAGCTGCTGTTAGGAGGAAACACGTTCCTTGCGTCGACCGTGACTACCGACCGAATCGCACGTCAAGTCAATGCCCTTTGTCTCCGGCAGGGTCAGGACAGTGAGGAAAAAGACCAGACCGAGTCCGAGTGCATACCGCGTGACGAAGGCTGGCATGCCTTCTGTGAAGAGAATGTCAGCAGGTACGGAGCGGTTCCACCAAAGAGCGCCACGACGATCGAATACGCACGCCGAGACCGACGGCCCGGATCCGAGTTGAGAAGATCTCGGCGTACACCGCCGGACCGATCGAGGAGAAGCCGCCCAGGAATATCAGCGCGATCGACATCGCGAAGAATAACGACCACCCGAGGTAGTCGACATTGCGTTGAGCGGGTGGAGCAGTAGTACCAGCCCACCGAGCGCGATGAGCAACACCGGCTTGCGCCCGATGCGGTCAGACACCATGCTCCCGCAGCGGAAGCACGATCAAGAAAACGGTCTGTGCCGCCACGCCCGCCCAGAGCGCGGCATCGGGTTCGACCTTCTTAAATGCTGATCGCAAAACCACTCCATGGCATTGCCCGAGCCGATCCCGATGAGAGTCCGGGTCCGGGTCTAAGTGGCTGATGTCGCGATCGACGGCTGCGCGCTCGGTCGAGCCTGTTCAGTCATCAGGCGTCCTCTTTTGCGAACTTATCCAGGCGCGAAACCGCCAAACTGGCGTAAACAGCGGCTGAATCAGACAAAACAGTCGGATCGAAATCGGCACGCGGCGAGTGGTTCATCGGCGCCGTATCGACGTCGCGATCAGGCAGGCACGCACCGATACCGATAAATGCACCAGGAACCGCAGCGATCACTCGAGAGAAATCCTCTGACCCGGAAACCGGATCCTTGAGCTCCTCATACCGCTCTTCGCCAAGCGTGTTGCGAATGAGATCAGCGCAAAAATCTACCTCAGAATCGGTGTTAACCGTCGTGGGGTATTCGCTAATAAATTCGTACTCGACCTGGACGCCATGTGTCATCGCGACACCTTCGAGAGTCCGCTTGATCGTCCGTGCGAGTAGCTCTGCGTTCGATTCGCTGAAACAACGCACGGTTGCTTCGAACATCGCAGTATCGGGAATGACATTGCGCTTCGTACCGCCCTGCATCATGCCGACCGTGACCACAACCGGGTCGAACATATCGAAACTGCGAGTGACCATAGTTTGCAACGCAACAATCATTGCAGCTGCAGCGGCGATCGGGTCCTTGGCACTATGCGGTGCCGATCCGTGACCGCCTTCGCCACGAACGGTCACATGCAGACCATGTGAAGCCGACATCATCGTCCCGGGCCGGCTGACAAACAGCCCAGATGGCATCTTGTTAGAGAACACGTGCATCCCGTAAGCGGCATCGACGCGCGGGCCGGCAGCATCCAGAATGCCTTCGTCGATCATGACTCCGGCGCCGTCCCAGCCTTCTTCGCCGGGTTGAAACATCAGAACAACATCGCCTTGCAGTTGATCACGATGTGCGCTCAATAGTTTCGCTGCGCCCACCAATGCAGTGGTGTGTAGATCATGACCGCAAGCGTGCATCGCACCGTTGGTCGATGCGTAATCTAAACCGGTCTCTTCGGCCACCGGCAAAGCATCCATATCGCCACGGATAAGGACAGTCTTGGCGTGATCGGCATTTCACCGGCCCCCGCGTAGGACACCAGTAATGGAGGTGGTGCTGGTTCCGGTCGAGATCTCAAGATCGAGACCTTCGAGTTCTTTGAGCACCTGCTCCTGGGTCTGGGGCAACTGCAGACCGATCTCGGGCATCTGGTGCAACGTGCGGCGTAGTTCGAGTAGGTCCCCGCTCATAGCGGCGGCATCTTCACGCAAGTTCATTTTCACGAGCTCCTTTGCCAATACATTGGTTGAACCGGCCCCCGAGGTTCCAATTTTCCTAGAGATGCCAATAGGCGTGCCAAACTTGACAGTAACGCTCAAAGCGATACTCGATTAGATAGATTGTGTATGTGGAACTGACTGAGGACGACTTCTCGCTCATTCATGCTCTGCAACTGCAACCTCGAGCATCCTGGACAGACCTGTCCCCAATTCTCGGTCGGTCGGCTGTCACATTGGCCCGTCGTTGGGAACATCTCACCGATCGCGGGCTCGCCTGGGTCACCGCATACCCGACAAGTAGGGCTGATAATCGATCGATCATCGCCCTTGTCGAGGTCGCCTGCTCCTTGCGAGATGTGGAACATCTCAGCCGCGAGTTAGCGCGCTTTCCCGAAGTGGCGACCATCGAGCAGGCGGCACGTGATCGTAATCTGATCTTGACCATTCTGGTCCGAGATCTCGAAGCATTATCGACGCTGATTTTAGAGGTATTCCCCAAGGTCGATGGGATGGAATCCACTCGCTCACACCTACTCTCGCGGACCTTCCTCGAAGGCAGTTCGTGGCGATTGGATGCACTCGACGGACCGCAACTGCAGTCGCTACAACGTCTTGGACCAACCACAACCGAACGTCCGCCGTCTGTGCTCGGAGATCCGTATCTGCCGATCGCCAACGCGCTGGCGTTCGACGGACGAATGTCGGCGACTACGATCGCTGAACGAATAAACCGCCCCGTGCAAACTGTGCGTCGCCAGCTCACCACTTTGATCCGTAGCGGCGCGATCACATTTCGCTGCGAAATCGCTCAGGCCCAGACTCGCACACCGGTGTGCGTCAACTGGTGGTGCCGACTTCCTTCGGCGCATTGGGAGGACGCACTGCGACGACTACGTACGCTCCCAGAATTGCGCCTGTGCGGCGCGATGACCGGGCCAACCAACTTCTTGATCACTACCTGGTTATCCTCGCTCAGCAATGTGACTGAGCTTCAAGGTTGGCTTGAACGCGAGTTGGCGCCCATCGAGATTGTCGATTCATCAGTCACGTTGCGCTTTTACAAGCGCATGGGTTGGTTGCTTCATTCTGATAGTCGGGCGACGGGAGAAACAATTCCATTCACCGCGCCCATGCTTTCCATCGAAGACTAGCTTCTCCATGCATCAAGAACATGCAGCTGCCATCGCCCACGAAGACTGGCTGGTCAGAATGTGATCCGGCGGAACCGAACTGTAGCGCCAGGTCGTACCTGTGCAACTTTGCCTATATCTTTCGGATGCACAACCGCAATGACCGGGTACCCACCCGTCGTTCCATGATTGCAAAGCAGGACGATCGGTTGGCCGGCACCGGGAACTTGCACCGAACCAGTGACCATTCCCTCACTCGGTAATTGTCGGTCAGCGTGATAAGTCAACGCAGGGCCGCGAAGTCGGGCTCCGACACGGTTAATATCCGTGGTAACAGTCCACGCCGCGCCTGCGAACTCCCGTCGTGCCGCCGAAGTGAAGAAATCAGCACGCGGGCCGTCGAAGTATCGCACTTCGATGCCGCTGGATGCAGTAGCGTTCTCGATCGCGAGGTCTGCCGCAGCGGGCAACGGCCCGCGTGTGATGCCAACCGGCAACAGCGTGCCCTGTTCAAGTGGTAACGGACCAATGCCTGAGGTTGTGTCAGTTGATCTGCTGCCCAAGACGGGCAACGAATCAATGCCACCGGCTACTGCCAGATAACTACGCAAACCATAGATCGCGGACCCTGTTGTTAACGTTTGTCCAGCTTGCAGATGAATCGCTGTGTTGATCTCAACGGCGCGGCGCTCAACGGTGATCGGCACCGGCGCGCCAGTCACCGCAATCACGGCATCTTGATCCACCTGAAGCGCGAGTCCGCCAAGCAAAAACTCAATTGCGGCTGCACCTGGAGCGTTACCGAGGATCCGGTTCGCGAGTAGCAAGGCCGATCGGTCGGCGGCACCAGCACGCGGCACACCTAGGTGCGCGTATCCATAACGACCAAGGTCTTGAATGGTGGCCTCAAGGCCAGGCTGCAGAATGCGGATCATCAGTCTGCGGGAATGAATCGGATTTGATCACCGATCTGGACCCGGTTGGGTGGATCGTTGTGCAAATTCCACATTGGATCACCCTGCAGAGTGCCGATAAGAGACCAACCACCTGCTGATTGTGCGGGATAGATAACAGTCATACCGTTGGCGATACCCACCGATCCGGCATGGACTCGGGTCCTCGGAGTGCCGCGCCGGGGGGGTGAAATTTGGTCTGGGCAGCCGGATATGTAAGCCAAGCCGGGGCTGAAGCCCAAGAAATCAACACTGTGTGTTGTCGAAATATGCAGCTCAATCACTTCGTTCTCCGTGAGTTCGGCCCGTTGCGCGACCTCAGTAAGATCCGGACCGTCGTACCGAATGTGCAGTTGTACAGTTCGACTATCACTTGGATCGCTACTATCTAGGGCCATATTCTTCAGGTCGGCGAAGATGCTGTCCGTCACGGATTGGTCACCTATCAATAGGACGGACGCACTGCCAGGCACTACTTCGGTGAGTTCGGCACTGACCGGATGCGCATGTACCGCTGCGGCAAATGCGTGAACCATCCCAATAGAGCCGAGGTCGATAAGCAATCCGTCAAGTCCCGCTCGGTGCGCAGTGAGCTCAGCTGGCATGGAGCGGCGCCACAGTGAGACCAGCGTTCTCGATTGCTGCACGTACCGCTGATGCGATCTGCACCGCCCCGGCGGAATCGGAATGAATGCACATCGAGTCGACCGGCATCGCGATGGTGGCGCCGTCATTGGCGATCACCGTTCCCTCGGCTGCCAATTGCACCGCGCGTCGACAGGATTCGTTCAGATCAGTGATCATCGCCCCTTCGCTTCCCCTCGGCACCAACAGACCAGTCGGCAGGTAGGCGCGGTCAATGTAGCCTTCGGCAATTGTGCGCAGTCCTGCCTCTTGTGCCGCTTTGGCAAACGGTGTCCCTGGCTGGCACATGAGCGGCAACGATGGGTTGATCGCCATGATTGCTCGGATCACGGCAGTTGCATAGTCAGGATGCGCGACAGCTGCGTGATAAAGCGCGCCATGAGCCTTGACGTATGCGACAGTGGCACCCGCTGCCATTGCGAAGGCTTGCAGCGCGCCAAATTGATAGATCACGTCATTGGTTAACGACTCAGGAGGGATTTCGATAAATCGCCTGCCAAACCCCCGTAGGTCATAGAAACCAACCTGGGCACCAATAGAAATCGAGCGTGCGGCGGCGATATCGCAGGTCCGACGCATGATGTCCGGATCTCCAGCATGAAACCCGCAACCGACATTTGCGTCGGTGACAATGTCGAGCAGTGCATCATCATCGGCGATCCGCCAATCGCCGAAACCCTCGCCGATATCGGTATTGAGCGAGATCGATCGCTGATCGGTCATCATGCCTACCTCCGAGTTTCTTTCTACGGTGGCTGAGTCCTTGTTCCCAGGTTGTCCAGACGTTCCCAGGCTGCCCAGACATGGAAGCACATCAACGATCATCCCATATTAGAAGTAGCCTGAGAGCTCAAGCGTTTTGTCCAGCCACTTGCATCAGCTTGGACTTTGCTGAACATATTTGGTCGAGAGCCGAAGGAAAATCGAGATGGGTAACGAGTTTGTAGCGGGCGACCACGTGACGTGGAATTCCGAAGCAGGATACGTAAAAGGCGTGGTGATCAAGGCCCATACGAAAGACGTGGAATTCATGGGTCGGATGCGTCGTTGCAGCAAAGACCAACCGCAGTACGAGTTGAAGAGCGATAAGACTGATCACGTCGCGATGCATAAAGGGAGCGCGCTCGAGAAACTGTAGCCAGGTTGCGCTGCGGTCAGCCAAAGAACGCCTTTCTCGTGAGATGAGGCATCATGCCCTGTCAGGTCTGCACCATCGGTCATTCAACTCGCGAGTTCGACGAATTATTGACGATGCTTCGCGCTAATCAGATCAACCTCTTGGTCGACGTCCGGTCATTCCCCTCATCAAGGAAGTTTCCGCAGTGGGACCAAGACGCGATTATCGGTGCGCTTCCTAATGACATTGAATACCGGTGGATTCGTGAGTTGGGGGGCCGGCGCCATACACCCAAGGGAGTCGCAAGTGAAAACGGTGCGTGGCGGGTAAAGGCATTTCGGGACTACGCCGATTACTTAGGGACCCCTCCGTTCGCGACCGGATTGCGCGAGCTGATTGAGTTGGCGAAGTGCAAGCAGCTCGCGATCATGTGCAGTGAGGCCGTGCCGTGGCGATGTCATCGACGCTTGATCACCGACGCCCTGATCGTCGCTGGTGTTGACGTCGCACACATCATGTCAGCCACTGCGACGAAACCCGCGGTACTTAATGAGAACGCGCACATCCAGTCGGGAAAACTCACTTATCCAGCACTATCGGAATCAGACATATGAGCAGTATCGAGGATGTGCGAGCCGTTGTCGTTGATATTCCAGCTGGACAAGTCATCTCCTACGGTCAGATCGGCACGATGATCGGTATGGGTCCGCGGCAAGTCGGTCATGCAATGACCCTCCTCAATGACGATGTCCCCTGGTGGCGAGTTGTATACGCAGATGGAACACCCAGCTCCTGCCATCATGGGACCGCGCTCGAACTGCTGCGCGCGGAGCAAACACCAATGGTCGGAGAACGAGTCGATGTACAACTCGCTCGATATATACCCCCAATTTTAGTAACTTGACAACCCAGCCTCCTTTCGCAGACGCATCTTGGCGGGCTCGCCCGCCAATCACGGCGGCAAGCAAGAGTTGTTCGTACTGCTTCCACCGATCGGGCTGCTCGAGTAACGAAATCCGCTAAACGCTGATCCAGGACGAGCCGCTCACGACTGCCAGTGTTGGAAGTCGTCTGGACCAATTCGCGAAACCTGGCTGAGTTCGATAGGGGCTGGGCCCGTGCGCTGGATTCGGTCCGGTGAATCGGTTGAGTCCTTCGTCGATCTCGTCCGCCGCAGCGGCGCCGCAGTTCTGCTAGCGACACACGATGTGGAGGTTGCCTCCGATGCACCACGGGATAACCGGCTCCACGACCGCGCAGTGGTCACTCGCATCTATCGACACCAGCTGAGCGATCGGTATAAGCGGGAGCAAAACACAATTCGGTCACCTGCGGTACGTACAGCCACACTTTGGTCGCCAGAGTGCATCTATACGTACCGCAGGACATCATCGTCGACCGACCTGTTGAGCCGTATCAGTCTGAGGCGGTCATAAGTCTGCTCACGCAGTGTCGGGCCACGCAGTGCCACACGTAATCTAAGAGTCTGATCGTCTTCGATGGGACTCAAACGTGAGCGTTGCAGCAGAGCTACAGGGATACTTCGCAGAACGCACCGCGACTGAGGTCGTGCGTGCGATTAACGATGGTGCGCTCAGCGCGAGCGATGTCATTGCGGGCACGCTGGCTGGTATTGACCGCGCAAATCCCGATCTCAATGCCTTTACCTTCATCGATCGCGCCGGTGCGATCGCCCGAGCGCAGCAACTCGACGAACTCGCTGCTGCTGATCATGGCCCGCTCCATGGCGTACCGATCGCTATTAAAGACATCATCGATGTCGCTGGTTTACCGATCACTCGCGGCTCCGGAGTTTTTGCCGACCGAGTCGCGGCCACTGACGCCAAAGTAGTCACCCGTCTACGCGATGCTGGCGCGATCATCGTCGGCATCACCACGACCCATGAGTTCGCCTACGGCGGTACCGGTGACTGCGCATACCGAGGCCCGGTGCACAACCCGCACGACCTCACTCGGATGACCGGCGGGTCCAGCGCCGGCAGCGCCGCGGCCGTCGCCGCCGGTCTCGTGCCGATCGCGCTCGGTACTGATACCGGCGGTTCGATCCGTTTGCCAGCGTCATTGTGCGGAATCGTCGGTCTGAAACCGGGCTATCAAACAGTGCCTACTGAGGGCATCTTCCCGCTTGCGACCAGCCTCGATCACCCCGGCCCGCTGACGCGGACTCTTGAGGACTGCGAACTGGCCTACCGTGTACTCGATCCGTCGTACCACGCAAGTGCTCCCGCGCCCCGAATCGAGCTACTTTCGCCCACGCCGCAGCTACTAGCCCGTAGCGATATCTGGGAATTGATCACGGCGACGGTCCGGGCCAAGGTGCCCGATGCCGCGCCGCGAACTATCGATCAGCTCGATGACCTCCGCGAGACCATGCTGAGGATATTTCATCGTGAGGCTGGCGATGTGCACCGTGAGTTGCTGGCATCCAACCCAAACCGGTATCAGCCAGAGACGGCGCAGCGACTCACCGCAGGCGGCACGATCACCGACGAAGATTATGCAGCTGCCAAGGTGCGGCAGGCCGAACTCATCGCTTGGTGGACCAGCCAGACCGAGCCCGGAACGGTCATTGCTTGCCCTGCCGCCGGATTCACCGCACCTCTCATCGGCGAGCGCCAAAGCGTCATCGACGGCATCGAAGTGCCGACGCTTGAGGTGATCGTTCGCCATACCCGGATTTGGAATCTTCTTGGAGTGCCAGCGCTCGTGGTCCCAGCAGGTGAAATCGATGGTCTTCCTGTTGGTTTGCAGCTCATCGGACGACCCGGCGAAACTGGCACGCTCTTTGCGGCGGCGCGTCAGCTCGGTTACTAAGTGGCTCCGAGAGGGAGACGCCCAGCAGGCCAAGACACCCGGATCCTGATTCTCGATGCTGCTCGCGCTGAGTTTGCCGAGCAGGGTTACGACGGCACATCACTGCGCGCTATTGCGCGCAGGGCAAAGGTCGATGCCGCATTATTGCATCACTACTTCGCCGGTAAGCCTGGGATTTTCGCCGAGTGCATCGCGATTCCGATCGATCCAGAGATCATTGTGGCGCGCATACTCGACGGTCCGATCGACCAGCTTGGTGAGCGACTCATCCGAGCGTTTTTCCAAATCTGGGATGATTCGGATCGACGTGCAAGCTTTGTAGCGCTGATGCGGGCTGCGGTCTCCAATGAGGCCGCAGCTCGATCAGTCCGCGAATTTCTGTCGACCGCAATCTTCGGTCGCATCACTGAGCAGACTGGGGTGCCTGATCCCCAGCTGCGCGCAAACCTAGCCGCAAGTCAAATGATTGGCATCGCTTTGGGCCGTTACGTCATTGGTCTAGAACCGTTGACAAACACATCGGTCGAGGACGTGGTCGCACTGGTGGCACCGGCGATCTCCCGGTACCTCACCGCTGACTAGCCTTCAGAATCGCCACGCAAGAATTGCTCAAGCTCGGCGTCCATCTGCGCTGCAGTAGGAATCTCGATGGGACCCGACGCAGGCAAACTCGGCTGCTCGGCACCATTGACATAAGAGTCGTATTGCTTCTCCATCGCGGCGACGACGGCTTGGACTTCTTCATTTTCTGAGACTTGGCGCGAGATTTCGGCCTGGCTCACCGTGGCGGCGCTCAGCAGTGCGTCATTTTTGAGCGTCAGCCCGGACGCTTCGGTGATCGCGTTGAGGGCGACAAGAGCGCCATCGGGAAACGGCATCTGCGAGACATATGCAGGGACGTGAACCGAGAAACCGGCCGTACCGATGCCTCGGTCGCCGAGCCGATACTCCAGCAACGCCGCAAGACTGCCCGGCACCTGGATGCGCCCAAATGGCGACTCGCGGCCAGCAACCAGCTCAGGATCAACCGAGTGCGCAGTGACGCCGATAGGACGCGTGTGCGGGACGCCCATCGGAATGCCATGAGCACTGACAATCAAGCTGACACCCACCCGGTCTGCGAGCTCACGGATGGCCGCGACAACGCGCTCCCACTGGTAATCCGGTTCAGGGCCGGTCAGCAGGTAATACGGCTGACCCTCAAGGTCGGTCAACCGAGACAGCGTGATTTGCGGGTCGTCGTAATCGGTGTATTTGCTCGTATCAAAGACCATGCCTGGACGCCGACCGCGGTAATCGAGCAGCTGATCGACATCGAAGGTAGCGATGAGATCGGGCGAAGCAGATTCGAGGAGTTGGTTGGTGAGCAGTTGTTGGATATGACCGGCATCGACAACGCCGCCAAGGGCAACAATCATCGGGCCGGGAGTAGGTGTCGACGAATCGACGTACTCGCTCAGCCGGTAAAGCTCAGAAGGATTTTGCACGTTAGCCACTTTCAGATGTTGGTCGTACTTGTGCTAGCTGTAACGACGAAGACCGACCGGTCATTCCCAGTGTACTTGCGCATCGGGTTTAGCCCGCGCTATATTTCATCACATGATGAATAAATCCATGGCCGTAAAGATTGACGGACTGCGCGTCGTACGCGGTCGGCAGGTCGTATTGCCGCAGTTGTCGCTGTCCATTTCCGCGGGTCAGGTTGTCGGTTTGCTTGGTCCCAGCGGTAGCGGCAAAACGACGCTGCTTCGCGCAATCGTTGGTGTTCAGCAGGTCGCCGAGGGCACGATCACAGTTCTCGGTAGTCCCGCGGGATCGGCGGCACTACGTTCGCGAGTCGGCTATGTCACCCAAGCGCCGAGCATTTATGCCGATCTCACCGTGCGTCAAAATATCGGCTACTTCGCGGCCGTGCAGGCACGGCCGAAGTCTGCCGTGGATGAAGTAATCGCTCAGGTCGATTTGCTCAACTACGCAGACAATCGGGTCGAGGATCTCTCCGGTGGGGAACGCTCCCGCGTCTCCCTCGCCGCCGCACTCGTCGGTGAGCCTGAACTGCTTGTACTGGACGAGCCGACCGTCGGACTTGATCCGGTCCTGCGACGAGATCTGTGGGAACTCTTCGGACGACTGGCAGATCGCGGAAAGACGTTGCTGATCTCCAGTCATGTGATGGATGAAGCACGACGATGCGATCGATTACTGCTGTTGCGTGAGGGCGAACTGCTCGCTGATGAAACTCCCCTTGAACTGCTTGCAGAGACGGGTGCAGCTGATACCGAACAAGCGTTCCTACGACTCATCGAGCGGGCAGGGACGCCAGCATGAGCACGCGACTCACCCTCGCAACTGCGATGCGGGTGTTACGCCAAGTACGCAATGATCCGCGAACGATCGTCCTTATGCTTGTCGTTCCATGCGTATTGATAGGGCTACTCGCCTGGTCGTTTGACGGCACTCGCACTTTTGACCACATCGGCGCACCGCTTCTTGGCGTGTTTCCGTTCATCGTCATGTTTCTGATTACCAGTGTCACGACGCTGCGTGAACGCACCTCCGGCACACTCGAACGGCTGCTATCGACGCCGCTGCATAAGGCGGACTTTCTCGGCGGTTATGCGATCGCGTTCGGCGCCTTGGCCGTCGTTCAGGCGCTCGTCGCCACAGCCTTCTCGGTCTGGGTGTGCGGCCTGAGCATCACCGGATCCTCAGTGCTGCTGATTGTCGTCGCTGTCGCTAATGCGATCCTTGGCGCGGCCCTTGGGCTGCTGGCTAGTGCGTTTGCTCGAACCGAGTTTCAAGCGGTCCAATTCATGCCCGCATTCATCCTGCCGCAATTTCTGCTATGCGGGCTAATCGTCGCGCGCGATCAGCTGCCGACCGTCCTGCGCGTGGTCTCAGATGTGCTTCCGTTGTCTTATGCCGTCGATGCGATGGGCACGCTCGGCACCAGCACCGCGTCGGCCGATGTGGTCTGGGACATCGTCGGTGTTGCGGCATTCGCGATCGCAGCTCTCGTCCTCGGCGCGATCACCTTGCGCCGCCGTACTCCTTAAACCAATCCTCGAGCCATCACTTTCCACACCACCAGCGCTGGAGGTGTGGAAGGTGATGTCTCGACGTTGTGCGCTCATCGTGGGGATTCCAGTTCCGCCGTTCGACGGACCACGGTCAGGGTCAGGGTCAGACCGACTGCGGCAGTACCTGCTAGCAACCACAATCCGATCGCGTAGGAATTGGTTTGCCCATATATATAGCCCATAATCAGCGGCGGGACAAAGCCACCGAGACCACCAGCGGCGCCGACCAACCCGGTCACCCCGCCGACTCGACTAGGTTCGGTCGCTCGCGCGATGAGTGCGAAAACCGCACCGCTGCCCGCGCCCAGGGCGGCGGCCATCAATAGAAACGCAGCAGTGCCGAGACCTTCCAGTGGCGGTTCAGCCGCCGCGATGCCAGCGCAGATTGCCACCACCCCGTGCACGCCGGCGAGCACCGGTATTGGTCCTACTCGATCCGATAACCAACCACCGACTGGACGCAAAAGCACCGCGACGAGGACGAAACCACCCATTCGATTCGAAGCATCGGCCGCCGTCAGCGCGTGGGCGTTCTTCAGATACGCCGGCAAGTACACCGAGAAAGCGACATAGCCACCGAAACTGATCGCGTACAGCACGCTGGCTTGCCAGGTAATTGGCAGTTTTGCCGTCGCCACCAAGCGACTGCTCAGGCTTGTTGTGGGGACGACCCGCGCTGGTGCATCACGTAATACGAGCCACGCGACGATGGCGTAAAGGACGAGTGCGACCGCCGTGATCAAAAACGGAGCGGTATGACCAAGGTTGTTAAATAGCTTGACGGTGCTCAAGGCGCTGATCGCGGTGCCGCCCATGCCTGCGCCAAAGATGCCGATGGCAAGGCCGCGCCGTTCGGGCGGGAACCACGCATTGACGAAGGGCACTCCGACAGCAAATGACGTACCGGCAATACCGAGGAAGAAGCCACCGACCAGCAACAGCGGGAAAGAATCCAGTGCAAAAAACCCGAGGAATAAGATCGGCAACACCGTTAATAGCGATACGGCCGGGAACATCAACCGGCCACCGTATTTGTCAGTGAGGCCACCGACGACAATCCGGCCGAGTGATCCCACGACGACCGGCACGGCCACGAGCAGCGCGACGTCGCCTTGCGAGAGTCCTTTAAGCGGCCCTTGTCCGGCAAAGAGCGGCCCGAGCGGGCTTAGCAGTGCCCAGGCCCAGAAGTTGATTGCAAAACCCAGCGTCGCAAGCGTCAACATCAGCCATGGCGAGCCCGGGTTCGCAGTCGCCCTTGTGTCGGCGGAACCGCCGAGCGGCGAGGGCATACTTGAGGGTGTACGAGTCATTCTCAAGCCTTTCGAATATGAGAAAAACAAGAAACGCTTACTTAACGTAGTCCGAACACGAAACGCCTACTCAACGTAGTACGAAGGAACCCGTGAAAAAAAATACCCCTGGCCCCGCGGCCACTGCGGTTCTCGTCGTTCTGCGCGGTCAGCCGGATCCCGTCGGCATCGGTGCGCTCGCGCAAATACTACGCAAACACCCGAATACGCTCCGTGAGCAGATCGCCTGGCTACTGCGAAATGGCTTCATCCGGCGAGTCGCGGCACCGAGCGAGGGGCGCGGACGACCGGCTTGGCTCTACGAGGCGACTACCGCACCCGATCCGCAAGAAACTTATGCCGATCTCGCCGCAGAGTTGGCCTGGCAAATCGTGTCGAAATCAGCTGAACCTCTGCAGGATGCGCTCCATGCAGGACGTCATTGGGGCGATCGGGTTGCGCGAGATGCCGCGCCGACAGGTCCTGGTCCCGCTGCTCGCGCAGCGGTGGTGTGAGTGATGGATCAACTGGGCTATGCCCCCGACATCGACGGCGCAGACGACGTGATCTTGCGCCATTGCCCCATGCTGCAGGTGGCGCACGAGTATCCAGATGTGGTGTGCAATGTGCATCTCGGTCTCGTTCAGGCTCTGCTCGCTCATCATGGTGACGAACCGGCGAGCGCGGAGCTGGAACCCTTTAGCGGACCGGGCACCTGCACACTTCGGTTTCGGGACTGAACCCGAGCAGTCCTGCAGATGAACTTTGCGTAACCGTTTGTTTCATACCCTGTATAACTATGGACATATCGTCCATGCAGTGCTTAGCCTAAGGTGTGCCCCTCCCGATCCTGGTCCTGGACTTCGATGGAACGATCGCCCTCGGCGATGGCCCCGTCTGGGCCTACGCTGATGCTGCCACTGCCCAGATTGAGCCATCCGTGGCTCAATCGATTCGTGCCATCCTCGCCCGCTTTCTGGCCGGAGATCGGCCCGACCTCCCGTATGCAGACGGTTACTTCGCGGTCGCCGACCTGTGCGCGCCGTACCTTAGTGCCGAGCAGCTCAACGACGCTTATCGCAGCAGTAGGCAGCTGCTCAGTGAGAGCGAACTGAAAATCAGTAGCCCCCCAGGACTGGCACAATTCCTGCGCGCGCTGCCGGCGTCCTCAGTCGTGCTCACCAACGCACCCGCCGACGGGGTGCAACGTGCGCTGAGCGCACTCGGCATCGCTGATCTGGTCGATCAGCTAATTTGCGAAGCCGGCAAACCAAAATCTCTCGATCGCATTATCGCGGGTCTTCTCGGCGACCTCGATGCTGCCTGGCTGATGAGCGTCGGTGACGTCTACGCCAACGACATCGCACCGATCCTCCCCCGCGGTTGCGCAACTGCCTTCATCAACCGATTCGGGGTTCAGAGCGGCCCGGCCCATCTCGTCGGCGCAACCTTCGCCGAGATGTATCAGCAGATCGAAGAATGGGCCGTCGACCCGCCAACGTTTCTCCAACGCCATACCGTCCACTTGTCCGCACACCCAGCAAAGGACCTCACATGAAAAGCATCTACGGTAATCGCAAGCGAAGCGCTATGACGCTCCTCGCTTCGGCAGCGTGTCTTGCGATGACATTCGCACTCTGCGGTTGCGGCGCTAAGGAAGGTAGTGATGCTGGCTCATCGGGTTCGGCGAGCGGTCCGTGCACCGGCAAGGCTGATAGCGCAGCAAAAGACCCCACAAACCTCACCCTTGCACTAGTCCCCTCCGGTGATGCAAAAAAATTGGTTGAAACTGTCAAACCACTCGAGACCGCGCTCACTAGCGCCCTCGGGATTCCAGTCCAAGGTGTCATCACCCAGGACTATCAGGCCGCCGTTGAGGCAATCGGCGCAAACCAAGCTCAGATCGGCTTCCTTCCTTCATTGCAGATGAGTCAAGCCTGTGACAAATATGGCGCCGTCCCTGCACTGCAGACCCAGCGCAACGGCGCGAACTCATACGCTGCTCAGTTCTTCACCAACAACCCTGACAAATATTGCTCGGACAAACCGCAGCCAGACAAGAACGGCATGTTGTTCTGCAACGGCACTACGAGCGGCACCGGCCCTGCCGGCCTCGATTCTCTCAGCAAGATCAAGGGTGCCAAAGTCTCGCTATTGCAGCCAGCGTCGCCAGCTGGATACATTTTCCCGGTTGCGGCGATGAAGAAGGCTGGGGTCAACCTCAGTGACATCAGCCCGATTCAGGTCACCGCGAACGATGCATCTGTACTTGCCGTATACAAAGGCGATGCCGAGGTAGGTACGTCGTATTGGGACGCACGCACCGTCGTCAAGAAAGATAATCCAGATGTGGGACAAAAGGTTGTCGTCTTCGCGCTGACCGACATGATCCCCAACGATGGCGTGTCGTTAAATAGCAAATTGAGCAAGAAGTGGCAGGACAAGATTTCTAATGCCCTGCTGGCTTATGCCAAGACCCCGGACGGCATCGCGGCGCTGACGGCGATCTATCAGATCACCGGGTTGGAGAAGGCTGATCCAGTTGCGCTACAAAAGACTCAGCAGGTCGCGGCGAGCATCGGTGCAGGCAAGTAACGTTCATGACCGACAGTCCCCAGCGCACCGATATCACCTTCGAACAGGTCGAAGTGGCATATCCCAATGGGCAAACCGGACTTAGCGATATCAACCTGCACATCCCTGCCGGTCAGATGGTCGGTGTCGTCGGACTGTCTGGGGCGGGCAAATCCACGCTCGTCCGATCCATCAACGGCCTGGTAAAGATCACCGGCGGGGATCTCGCCGTCGGTGATCTGCACCTTGCCGGGCTCAAAGGAGCTGATCTGCGGCGCTTGCGATCGACCGTAGGGATGGTGTTTCAGGGATTCAACCTTGCCCGGCGCACCACCGTGCTCAACAACGTTCTCATGGGCCGGCTGTACCACACCTCGACCTGGCGAACGCTGATCTCGGCCTGGGCTAAGGACGATATCGATATGGCGATGGACGCGCTGGAACGGGTCGAGATCCTGCCACGCGCCTATGCGCGCGCTTCGGAATTGTCCGGCGGCCAGCAGCAACGAGTCGGTATTGCCCGCACATTGGCACAGCGACCGAGTGTCATCCTTGCCGACGAGCCAGTCGCGTCGCTCGACCCGCCCACGTCGCATGTAGTCATGCGCGACTTGCAGAGGATCAACCGCGAATTGGGCGTTACGGTCATCACCAATTTGCACTTCCTAGATTTAGCGCGCAAGTACAGCGATCGGCTCATCGGTCTGCGCGCAGGCAAATTAGTCTTCGACGGAACTGGCGACGAGGCCGACGAGCAGGCATTTGAGAAGATTTATGGTCGATCATTGACCGCTGAAGACGTGATGGACGCAAAGCCCGCTCTCGACGGGGCTTGATGAGTACTGAGCTGCGGCAACGGCCAGCTAAACCACGCCAGGGATGGAAAGTTGCGCTCTCGATCCTTATCATTACTGCTCTGACCGTCTGGTCGGCGATCGGCGTAGGGGTCGATTTCGGCGCTATTGTGCGCAATTGGTCCAACGCGTCAGATACCCTTGTCAAGCTGTCTCAGCCCGATTACACATTCTGGCCCGAGACTGTCCAGGCATTAGTCGAGACCGTTCTAATGGCGGTAATCGCCACAGCACTAAGCGCCGCAGTTTCGTTGCCGCTGGCATTCCTGGCTTCCGGTGTCACTAATCCAAGCGGCTGGCTTCGTCGCATCACCCGGTTCGTGATCAATGTCGTTCGCGCCGTCCCTGATCTGCTGTACGCCGCGATTCTGGTTTCGGTCGTAGGAACCGGCGCATTGTCCGGCATAATCGCGCTGATCTTGTTCGATATCGGCATCATCGTGAAGCTTGTTTCAGAAGCGATCGACTCCGTCGACCAGGGTCCTCAAGAGGCGGCCCTTTCCGCCGGAGCAACCTGGACCAAGGCCGGCCGGACGGCGGTATTGCCGCTTGCGATGCCGGCATATATCTCCCAAGTGCTCTATACCTTCGAGCTCAATATCCGCGCTAGCGCAGTCATCGGGCTCGTCGGTGCTGGCGGGCTCGGGGTGCTGATCGATAATGTTCGGACGTTCTATCACTACCACTATCTCAGCCTGATTATTCTCGAAATTCTGATCCTTGTACTCGTCATCGAGTTCTTTTCCTCGACCGCGCGCAAGAGGCTCGCTCGATGAGCATCGTCGCCCAACGCCCAACCAGACCCACGCGTTGGCCGCTGCGGCTGATCTGGCTGGCGATTATCGCTATCGTCGTGTTTGCGTTCTGGAAAATCCAAATCAACTGGTCGAGTCTGGCCGACTTCCCGAGCCAACTTTGGAAGTATCTCGGTCTGATGTTCGCGCCGCCAGACGTCTCCACAGTCGGCCAGTCGCTGAGCGCAACGTTGCTCTCGGTTCAGATGGCTTGGCTCGGCACGGTGTTAGGAATCATCGTGTCGTTCCCGCTTAGCTTTCTGGCCGCTCGCGGTGTGGCGCCGGTCGTGATCCGATTGCCGATGCGGCTGATCTTCGCGGTCATTCGGGCGGTACCCGAGGTCGTGATCGCCGTGTTGATGCTGTCGATCACCGGTCTCACGCCATTCACTGGTGCGCTGGCGTTGGCGATCGGATCGGTGGGAACCCTCGGCAAATGGGGCTACGAAGCGTACGAGAATACGGAGCCCGGTCCGATCGAGGCCGTGCGCGCAGTGGGCGGCTCCAGGTGGCAGGTCGTACGTTGGGGACTGTGGCCGCAGGTCTCACCAGAAGTCTTGGCACTATGGCTTTACCGATTTGAAATCAACGTCCGTGCATCGACGATTCTCGGTCTCATTGGTGCCGGCGGCATCGGCAAGCTGCTCATTGACAATGTCCAATTTCGGATTTGGGACGCCGTCGGAATGCTACTCATCGTGGTCATCATCGTTACGATGATCATCGATCAGATCTCTGGCGCGATCAGATATCGCCTGATTTATGGACGTTGGGCACTCGCCGGGTACGGTCAACGCCGAGCGCTACTGAAGCGCCGCACCCTCGAGCGGAAGTAGAACCCATGAGCGGGTCAAGCGATGTCAATGAATTACGCATCCTGCACCTATCAGATACGCACCTATTCGGTGACGATCGGCTGCATTACGGCAAGGTCGACACAACAGCGGCGCTCGATGCGATGCTGGCTCGTTGCACATCATTGTGCGATCTCGACCTGATTGTCGTTTCCGGCGATTGCTCGGATGACGGCAGCGCAGACTCGTACCGCAAATTAGCTGAGCGGGTCGAGCCTCTCGCGCAGCGCCATCGCGCACCGGTGATCTATGCGATGGGCAATCACGATGACCGCGCGGGATTCGCTGCGGTCCTGGGCAACGGTCATCCGGGTAGCCAGGCAGCGGGCGACGCACCGATTGATGGGGTGAGCACCGTTCGTGGCTGGCGAGTGATCACCCTCGACACCTCGGTGCCAGGCGGTGCCGCGTACGGAATGCTGCGGCCAGCGCAACTGGACTGGCTCAAGGACCTGTTAGCCACCAACGAGGGCCACGGCACGATCGTGCTCATGCATCATCCGCCGGTGAATGCGCAGGCGTCGCTGCTGCGCACAATGCAGCTGCAGAATCCTGCTGCGTTGGCCGAGGTAATCGGCGATAGTGATGTCAGGATGATTCTTGCCGGGCACTTCCACCATCAGCTCGCCAGCGATCTCGACGGAATTCCGGTGGTCGTCGCGCCGGGCATCGCAAACTGCACTGATCCCACGACGGACCCTTCGGTTAATCGAACTATTCGTGCAAGTGGCGCGAATCTGATCGAAATCGGCGTCGCATCCCATCACGCCTATGACTTCTATGTAGCCGATCCACGGTTCGGCGAAACACTGAATGAGCTTGATGGCAGTCAGATCGCAAGTATTGCTGAAGCTTTGGGCTCTCCAGATTGGCGTGCGCGACTTGATGAGCTGAATCTATGAACAACGATCATCGTCCAGGCGGGGTCATCGCAAAGATTCGCGCACAGCTTCCCGCGTTGCAGCCGACCGAACAAGCGGTCGCCAATATGTTGTTGCAACGCAGCGACGATATCGTCGAACTCACCTCCCAACAGATCGCCGATCTAGCAGGGGCATCTCGGCCCACTGTCGTACGCACCTGCCAAAGTCTGGGTTTCACCGGTTATCAGCAACTGCGGGTTCTGCTCGCACGCGACGCGGTCGCCCACGCACCCAAACAGCCAAGACCGAGCGGTCCAGCGGCGATCGTCACGGCAACTTTCGATCATGTGCGCACCTCGATCGCCTCCATGACCGCACTATTGTCCTCGCAAGACCTGGAGAGGTCCGTCCGCAAACTCGTCGTCGCACGCCGAGTGCTGGTAGTCGGAAATGGATTCTCCGCATCGCTAGCCCTCGATGCCGCATCTCGGATGACGTCCATCGGTCGACTTGCCGAAGTGCACACCGACGCCATCGCGCAGCAAGTTGCTGCACGGCAATTGGACCGCGATGACATGCTTTTCGTCTTGAGCGGAAGCGGTGCGAACCGCGCGACCCTGCTCGCGGCCAACTACGCTCGCCAAGGTGGCGCGACCGTTGTCGTGGTTACTTCATTTTCGCACTCGCCCCTTATCGGTTTGGCTGACATCGCGCTGATTGTCGGCATGCCAGAACCGTCCTTCCACGATGAGATCACCATCACCAGCCGAATTCCGCTGGTCATTCTTTTGGAAGGTCTGATCGCGGCGCTGACCGTCGAGCTCGGTGAGCGAGCCACCGAGGCGAAGGCCGCGACATTGGAGATCATCAGCGAGAATCTTGCCGAGTAGTGGCCGCTGAGCGCTCAGGGTTCGTCTGCTCGGAACTCCCGGGCCCTTCATGGCGTTTCACTAGGACGTCAAATAGTAGCTGAGGCCGGATTATGAAATCCATCTTGATTATCGCGATCATTGTGATCGCCATATATCTGCTCTTTCAA
>JBDTCL010000119.1:0-3118 GCA_039923595.1 Antricoccus sp.
GATCCCTACCGGTCGATCTTGCGCAAAATCCGATTCATTAAGTACGGCGCGCACCTGACCGCTTCGTGGTGGCTGTTGATCG
Organism: Antricoccus sp.; assembly: GCA_039923595.1. Classification (GTDB taxonomy): domain Bacteria; phylum Actinomycetota; class Actinomycetes; order Mycobacteriales; family Antricoccaceae; genus Antricoccus. Next base: position 83 of record JBDTCL010000119.1, read on the forward strand.
ATCAGCACGGCTCCGGCCGACGGCGCGAACCGGCCGGCGATTATCGCTAACAGAGTGGTGGCGATCAGGTCGAGCTCTGAGTCGATTTGCAGGCAATCGCTGGCGGCGACGTCGGCGCAGACGCCGCTGAACAGTACGACATCATCGAGCATCGCTGTCAGGTTGTGGAGTCTCAGAAGAGAATCAGTTGGTGATGTCATCGGGCAGCTCGGGCCAGGTCGGCCAGTCGAACGGATAGTCCTTTTGCACCGATGAGGTGAACTGCGGCGATCGCTTCTCCTTGAACGCCTGCGCGCCTTCCACACCATCTGGTCCACGGACCAGCTTGAAGATTGCCTCAGATTCCTGACGATGAGCGTCGACAGGCGAATCCATTTCTAGGGCCCGCCACAGCATTTGCCTGGAGGCTGCAACTGATAGCGGCGAGGTGTTTTGAACTATTTCGGCGGCAATTTCACGAGCTTTTCCCATGACCTCGGCAGCCGGCACAACATAGCTGAAAAGTCGGCCGTCCTTGCCCTCCTGCGCCCTGAAGGTGCGGCCCGTCGCCACCCACTCCAGCGCCTGCGTGATGCCAACAATTCGCGGCAAGATCCACGAGGAGCAGGCCTCAGGTGCGATCGAACGACGCGTAAACGGAAAGGCAAACTTGCCCTCTGCAGCAGCGATCCGCACATCTGCCCCGAGGGTCATCGTCATGCCGATCCCAGCAGCAGAGCCATTCATCGCCATGATCACTGGCTTACGCATCTGCAGAATGCGCAACGCGAACATACCGCCGCCGTCACGGGTGTAGCCGCCGATCTTCGCTCGATCGTCATCACCAAGATCTCCGAAGGCATCGATGTCCATACCGACGCAGAAGTATTTGCCGGCCCCCGTGACGATCAGGACGCGCACGCTCTGGTCTGCATCGGCTCGATCAAACGCTTCGATCATCGCTTCGGCCATGTCCCAGTTGTATACATTCCCCCGATCGGGCCGGTCCATCGTGATCGTTGCGATACCGTCGGTCACTTCGTAGCGGACAGGGTGGGCCGATGTGGTGTTCACTGAATCGCTCATGCACTGTTTCTACACGGTGTCAATAAAACGCTGAGCATCAGCAGTTACCAACGCACCTCTAGCTGCCACCCGGCTGTTGAGATCAGATTTCTCGGGTACGCCGCAACCACATCAATGCCAGAATCGGCAGCGCCAGCGGTATCAAGCCGTAGCCGATGCCGTAGTACGACCACACTGTTGCCCGCGGAAAATCAGCCGGAGCAAGGATGCTCACGGTTCCGATCGTCAGCACCCCGACGATCTCGACGATCGCTGCAATCCGGGCCATCCGCCACCCTAACGGTCCTTTTTTGGACAACGAGAAGGTCGAAAAGCCGTAAATTAAGGCCGCGACCGCAGAGAGGAGGTAGGCAACCGGTGCTTCGTGAAATTGAGTTGCCAACTGCACTCCGGCTCGTGCTGCTGCAGCAAGGAAGAATAGCGCGTAAACCCCAATAAGCACGCGTCCCGGACCACTTGTGCGCGAGGGTCGCGGTGAGGACACTGGCTCGTTCATCGGGTCGCCCAGATTTGGCCGAGCCGGACCGCGAGGACGGCCATCGCGAGCCCAGAGATCGCGACCACGAGCGATCCCCAGCGACTCTCATCGAGTCGACCCCACCACAGCGCTGCCGCCGGCACGAACAGCATCGCGACCAGATAACCAAATAGCGTGACAGGCTCACCGATTGACTTTGGACCGCTCAGCACCACAGCCGCGACGACCAACTGAACCGCGACGACGAGCGTGAGCACCCCACCGACCACGAGATCGGTGCGACCTGGCGACTGCTTGCGCCGAAATTGGACATACCCGACAAGCGCCTGCAGCAGGCCAAGGCCAAGGATCGACCACTTAAGCCAGTCCTGCATTAAGTACCTTTCTCTCACAACGCGCGCAACCCTGGGATACTACGTCGCCGCGGCGGAGTGGGCGTGCGTACGGATTGCTTCAGCCAGCCACCGCGGTAACTGCGCATCCGCTTGAGCGACCATGGCGCGCTGAGTCGGGTCGCTGATGATCAGATCAGCCAGCCGCTGGTAACTGTCAGAATCGATCTGCCAGAACCGCCGCACCGCGGCGAAGTGTTCGGCAATAAGCTCACCTACAACGGCAGAATCCATGGGCAGCTTTGATCTTTGTGCTGCAGACATTAATCGCCGACGGAGCTGACCACCTCAAGATCATCTAGGACGACGGATCCGGCGCGATTCTCGACCTGCCTGCGCTCAGTTCGCACACCATCACCGCTCTGGTGCAGGCTGCCCATCGGGCGAATCTGCTCGCGGTTGCACATGTCTCAACTGATCCCGGTGCCGTGCTCGTCGCGTCGTGCGGGGTGGACGTTTTAGCGCACGCCCCCTTTTCGGCGATGACGGACGTGGAGATAAATGAGGTCGCACGTTCCGGTGTCGCGCTCATCGCCACGCTCAGCATCCTCGATGGTTTCCCCATCGACGGCCTCATGCCACTCCTGGACCAACCGGCAATTAAGGCCCGACTGACCGTTCAGTGGCAGCCGGTCATCGAGCGACAAGGCGAACGCTGGATGCCGCTTGAGGCGCCGAACGGTGCGGCGCAACGCGAAAATGTTCTTGCTTTACTCGAGTCTGGGGTCCCGATTATTTGCGTTACGGATGCACCAAATCCTGCATTGCTCCCCGGCCCGTCACTGCACCAAATCCTGCATTGCTCCCCGGCCCGTCACTGCACCGGGAGCTTCAGCAGCTTGTCCGAGCGGGACTGCGCCCAGTCGAGGCTTTACAAGCTGCGACCAGCACAGCAGCCAGGGTGTTCGGCCTGCACGACAGGGGGGTAATCGAAGTGGGGCGGCTCGCTGACCTCGTTTTGATCGCTGGAGATCCCTTGACCGAAATCAAGCAGACTCAATTGATCGAGCAGGTCTGGGTCGGTGGCCAATCCGTCGATTCGACTGACTACTCCGGCAGCGACCTCGAATAGTCGGGAATTCGGTGGTTACGTGAATCTAA
>JBDTCL010000120.1:0-4686 GCA_039923595.1 Antricoccus sp.
GATTATTGGGCAGGGCATGAATACCCCATGCGCTCGGTGGGCAGCAGTGGAGTGTGGGAACTATTCATCCCGAATATCACTGCCGGTGTGCACTACAAGTTCAAGGTCACCGGCCCGAACCACTCGGTTGTGGAAAAGGCCGACCCCATGGCGTTCGCGACCGATACGCCGCCTGAGTGGGCCTCCCGGGTCGTTGATTCGAGCTATCGCTGGTCAGATGAAGACTGGCTGGACACGCGCGCCGAGACACAATGGCACGCCGCACCGATGAGCATCTACGAAATGCATATCGGATCCTGGCGGATGGGTAGCAGTTATCGTGACTTGGCAGCCCAGCTCATCGATTATCTCAATCAAACGGGCTTCACTCATGTGCAGTTCATGCCAGTGGCCGAGCATCCATTCGGCGGTTCCTGGGGATACCAGGTCACCTCGTACTACGCACCGTCGGCTCGTTTTGGTGACCCTGATGACTTCAAATATCTGGTGGATCGACTGCATCAGGCCGGTTTTGGAGTATTAATCGATTGGGTGCCCGCGCACTTCCCGAAAGACAACTGGGCATTGGCCCGCTTCGACGGCACACCGCTATACGAACATGCTGACCCCCGACGCGGTGAACAGCCGGATTGGGGCACTTATGTTTTTGATTTCGGCCGGTCAGAAGTGCGCAATTTTCTCGTCGCGAACGCGCTTTTCTGGTTAGACGAGTATCACATCGACGGGCTGCGGGTCGATGCCGTTGCCTCGATGCTGTACCTCGACTACTCGCGGGAGGACGGTCAGTGGTTGCCCAACATCTACGGCGGTCGAGAAAATCTGGACGCCGTGGCGTTTCTGCAAGAATTCAACGCGACGGTCTATAAAACTTTTCCAGGTGTCGTCACCATCGCTGAAGAATCAACTTCATGGCCTGGAGTGACCCGGCCGTCGCACCTCGGCGGTCTCGGCTTCGGGTTCAAATGGAATATGGGTTGGATGCACGACACTCTCGGCTACATCTCCCGAGAGCCAATTCACCGCAGCTATCACCATCACCAAATGACATTCTCGATGATGTATGCATTCACCGAGAACTTCGTACTTCCAATCAGCCACGACGAAGTGGTCCACGGCAAGGGCTCCTTGCTTCGGAAGATGCCGGGTGACCGTCAGCAGCAACTAGCCAATATTCGCTGCTTGTTGGCTTATATGTGGGCACATCCGGGTAAACAGCTGCTGTTTATGGGTAGTGAGTTCGCGCAGGATTCTGAATGGTCGGAATCGCGCAGTCTTGACTGGTGGCTGCTAGAGGATCCATCTCATCGCGGTATCCAGCAGCTCGTGAGCGATCTGAATTATCGCTATCGTGAGACCCCGGCGTTGTACTCGCGCGATAACCAACCCGATGGTTTCGGCTGGATTGATGCCGACGATTCGCAGAACAATGTGTTGTCGTTCTTGCGCTATGGCGAGGATGGCTCTGCGCTCGCCTGCATTACGAATTTCTCAGGGACGGCGCACTTTGAGCACCGAGTCGGACTGCCATTTGAGGGCCGTTGGACCGAGCTTCTCAATACCGACGCGCATCAATATGCCGGTTCTGGCCTCGGGAACTTCGGTGGTGTTGATGCGCAGAATCACCCGTATCATGGGTTGGAGCAATCTGCTCAGCTCACATTGCCTCCGCTAGGGACGATCTGGCTGCATCATCCAGGGAAATAGCCGACCATCCGCAGCGTCACAACCGCAGAAATGGACCTATGCTTTCGACCCACGATCATGGCCGTCGCCGTCCCGGCCGCGTCGCGGGCCTTGCGGCCGTAATCTGCTTTGTCATGGCCATTGCCGCCTCCTGCACAACGGTAATCCAGGGCACGGCGACATATGGGACCGGTATGAAATCGGATGCGCCCCCATCGACGCTCAAGATCACTGATTCTGACGGCGGCAAGATTGATCAGCTGGCAGCCAATTCGCTCGATGACATCATGTCCTTTTGGAAGGATCAATTCGGCCAAGATTTCGGCAAGACGATGAAACCGCTCGCCGGTGGTATCTATAGCTATACCTCGGATCAATCCAAGCAGGTTCCCTGTGTAGGCAATGCCAAAGAGGCCGCCGGAAACGCCTTCTACTGCCCCTCCGGCGATCTCGTCGCCTACGATCGCGATTTTCTCGGTTCGCTTGCGAAACAGTACGGTAGCTTCCTCGTCACACTCGTTTTTGCCCATGAGTTCGGGCACGCGATCCAAGCGCGTGTCGGCGAACCGAGTAACAAAACGATCGTCGTAGAGACCCAAGCTGATTGTTTCGCAGGCGTATTCGTTAAGCAGGCTACCAAAGGCACACCGCACTTCAAGATCACCTCCAAAGAACTAGATTCAGTCTTGGCCGGCTATCTGCTATTTAGTGATGCGCCAGGCGGCACCAGCGCCGGAAGTAATTCGCACGGCTCTGGCTTCGACCGTATTTCGGCATTCCAAGACGGCTTCAGTGGTGGCGCCAAGACGTGCACCTCGCAATTTAATAATCAGCGGGTATTCACCGAAATTCCCTATCAGAGTGCGAACGATCAAGCGCAGAAGGGAAACCAGCCCTACGGCGACACCGCGCCCGGGGCTAATAAAGAGTTCAACGCGTTCTTCAAAGTGCTCCTTCAACCGAGCGGCAAGTCGTGGAAAGATTTAAGCGTTCAAAGTACCGACAATGGATCGCCCGCATGCAATAGTAAAAAGCAATCAGACCAAGTCTTCTACTGCCAAAAGGACATGACCGTCTATTACGCCGACAAATCGGTCACCAAGCAGGCGTACGACAAGTACGGCGACTTCGCCGTTTATGAGCTACTCGGAATTCCGTTCGCTGAGGCGGCACTTGATAATCTTGGCACCAAAGCTCAGGGTGCTGAACGGCTCAGCCAAGCGATTTGCCTTACTGGCGCGTTTGCTGAGACGCCTTCCGACGTACGGTCGCCGGCAAGGGCACCTTAGGTGGAAGTACTCTTTCAGCCGGCGATCTCGACGAAGCGGTCGCCCTCCTGCTTGGCATCGGGTCCAAAAATATCGTCATTAATACAGACGGACTGACGGCATTCAATCGGGTCGAGGCGTTCGGCAAAGGAGCCCTTGCGGCGATCAAGTCTGCACCTCAAGCATCAACCTGCATCAGCTAGCTGCAAACTGTCAGCTAAAACAACGCCGAGGCCAGATCTCGGCGGGCCTTCCCGACAGCTGGGTCGGCGTCGCCGACGATCGCAAAGAGCTCGATTAGCCGGGTGCGAGCTGTATCCTTGGCCTCGTCCGGTCCGGTTCGCACGAGCGTCAATAGCCGGCTGAATGCGCCATCGAGCTGACCGGCAGCCAGTTGAAGATCTGCCGCTGCACACTGCTTTTCGACGTTGAGCGGCTCGGCGTCAGCAGCCGCGATGACTCGTTCCAGATCCGTGTCGCCAGCTTGATCGAGACGTTTCATCAAACTGACTTGGCGTAGCGCATCCGCGGCCAACACATGGCCCGGCTGCTCCTGCAGCAGAGTTTCATAAACCTCCTGGGCCAGATCCAGATCACCGGCCGCGATAGCGTCTTCGGCCTGCACGATGCGCGGGTCCTCCTGTGGTTCGGCGCCTGCTGGCAATTCCCCACCAGCAGCTTCGACGACGGCCTTCAAGAATTGCCGCAAGTTCGCCTCGGGCTGTACTCCTTGGAACTCGCTCAGAATCTGACCTTGAGAAATCGCCTTGATTGCCGGGATGCCCTGCACTCCGAGCGCCTGCGCGATCCGCTGGTTGGCATCGACATCAATCTTTGCCAAGATCCAACTACCTTGCCCTTCGTCGGCGAGGCGCTCAAGTAGCGGACTGAGCGCCTTGCACGGTTCGCACCACTCCGCCCACAGATCAAGGATGACCGGAACCGTCATAGACCGCTCGATAACCTCAGCTTGAAAAGACTGTTCACTGACATCGATCACGAACTGCGAGCGCGACGTCGGTGCTGGCGCCGCCTGCGGTGCGCTCGGCGGGTTGGCAGCTTGCTCGGCACGAGCCTTCAACGCGCTCAGGTCGACGGCACCGGATAATGCCGCCGATAGGGCTGCTTGGTTGGCCGGATTCGGACGTCGATTCGGTGTAGTCACATCGTCAATTCTGCTATGGCGTAAATGGCGCCTGCAACGCGGCTGCTGCGCCGCCGCTCGGATCGGTAGTTTTCCAGCGTGCAGCACTCTGATTGCGACCCCATAATCCGGTAGGAGTTCGCCAAACCCACTGCCTGCTCCGCGTCCCAGAGGTGCATTGCGCTCTCGTGCGCTTGACGCCTGGCCCAAAACGACGCTTCGCCCGCGCGAGGGGTACTGCGCAGCTCATCGGCCGGCCGCCGAGCAAAATTCCGGTCGCCCATCGCCAAATACCGCCGAGGTGCACGGCCAGATCGCTCAGGGTCCAACCGGGGCAACTTTCGACGCTGATCTGGGGATCTCTGCGGGCGCAAATCGCGATAAATTGTTGTTGATCTTTGGTGAGGGTCGCAAGATAGGTGTCATATTTCAGCATCAAAATCTCCATTTGCCGAACGCAACCTACCCAACACCTCGGTGACTCGGCTGACATCGGTATCCAATAGGTCCGTCAACGCAAAGTCGATTCGCTGCAGAACGACGGCCGCTCGCTCAACGACCCCCCGACCTTCAGGGGTGATTACCGCCAAA
>JBDTCL010000121.1:0-2923 GCA_039923595.1 Antricoccus sp.
GTCCGCCCGCCTCGTCACAGCGCAGTCTCTGGTACCACCGAGATTTTCGGTGGTTGTGGGGCGGCGATACTGCGAGTCAGTTCTGCGCGGCGCTGGGCGTCTTGGCGATTCCCTATCTCGCCGTCACGACCCTCAACGCCACAAAGTTTGAGATGGGGCTGCTGGGGACGCTCACCACCATCGGGTTTCTGGTGATCGGACTGCCCTCGGGAGCATTGATTGACCGGTGGAATAAGCGCTCAGTAATGATCCTTGCTGATTTCTCGCGTGCGGTATTGCTGATCACCATTCCACTTGCTTGGTGGCTCAATTGGCTCACCTTCATCCAACTTGCTGCGGTGGCCACAGTCGTCGGCATGTTGCAGGTCTTCTTCGATGTGGCCTATCAGAGCTATCTGCCAACGCTCGTGAAACGCGATCAAGTCGTCGAGGGCAACGCAAAACTGCAAGCGTCTCAGTCGGTGTCCCAATCGGCGGGACCGGCTCTCGCCGGGCTGATCATCAAGGTCGTCGGAGCTGCTGCAGCAGTTGGCGTTAATGCTGTGGGCTATTTTATTTCTGCGCTCTGCCTGTTGCGGATCAAGCACCGTGAAGAGCCGCACGACCGGGCCGATCGCAAGCCCATCGTCAGTGAGATCCGCGAAGGTTTGTCCTTTGTGGTGCGGCATCCACTGCTGTCTCGGATGCTCGCCTGCACCGCAATCCTGAACTTTTTCTCAGAGCTGACCTGGGTATTGCTGATCTATTACCAAGTCAACGTGCTGCACTTCTCGGCAGTAACGATCGGACTGGTCAACGCTGTCGGAGCCGCGGGCGGCTTGGTCGGCGCGCTCGTGGCAACGCGAATCTCCAAGGCAATTGGTGAGGGCCCCAGCATCCTGCTCGGCGCGACAATCGCCTGCCTCGCATTTGTCTGCATTCCACTGTCGGCCTATGTTGCTCCAGTAGCCACGTTCCTCATCGGGATGCCAATCACCATGGCCGGTGTCGTGGCATACAACATTGCGACTGTCAGCTTCCGGCAACGACTCTGCCCGCCTAAGCTTCTCGGTCGGATGAATGCCTCGTGCCGGTTTATTGTCTGGGGCACTATGCCGCTGGGGGCGTTCGCCGGTGGTTGGCTGGGCAGCCAGATCGGTACCCTGCCCACGTTGTGGGTTGGCTTTGCCGGGGGCTTCCTTGGTCTGTTGCCGATTTATTTTTCGAACCTTTGGAAACTTCGGACGCTCTCGGTCGATGACGAGGAACCCGCAGCGCCTGAACCCACCGCTAGCCGCACCGGACCGGACGGTGCTGACCAGCCAATTAGCGCCGCAGAGACTGACTAGCTACCGCAGACGAGCCGTTACCCATAGATCCCGAGCGCTCCATGCGCGAGCGCGATCAGTTCTGCTCTGGGATCGGCCAGCCGAGTGTTCATGGTGTGCGGGGTCGAATTCAGCAAACTGATGACGGCCTGCGCCCGGAACCGGGCCAGGCCTTCGGTGGTCCCAGGCACTGTGGCAATCAGCGCCGCCACCCACACATCGACGTATTGCCGCTGCAATCTGCGGACAAGGCGAGCTTCGTCTGGTCCGACGTGCGCCAAATCCCTTTCATAGATGCGAATTCGGTCCGGCTCACTGAGTGAAAAATCGGCGTGGAAGGAAATGAGTTCGGTCAGTGAACCCGATCGTGTCGTGCCACCGGCCAGCAATCGCTCACTGATATCGATCAGCACCGCTCCGAGAAGCGCTGGTTTGCTGCGAAAATGTCGATAGAGCGCAGGTCCGCTGATACCGACCGCTGAGCCGACGTCACCTATCGACACCGCGGCATACCCGCGCTCAGCGAACAGGTGGGAGGCAGCGCGCAGCAGTTGCGCCGTGCGCTCGGCTTTCGCGTGCTGCCGACTCGTCAGCGCACTCGGAGCACTCGGAGCACGGCTAGTCATTTCGCTATCGTAACGCGTTTGCGTTAACGATCACTAACCCAATCACCCACTGGACAGAGATAGTGTTCATGAGCTAACGTCTTTAGTTAATGATCATTAACTAAAGCCCGCGTTTTCAGGCTTGATCACCGAGGGGACGCCGATGGGCACAATCGACTCACTAATTGACACCCATGGCGAGCAGTTCGCCGTCAATTCGCGGCGCCAACGGGAGCTTGCAGAACAACTTCGCGGTCGGGTGGCCGCTGCCGACGGCGGCTCACAGGCCTCGAAGGATCGCCATGCATCGCGCGGCAAACTGCTTCCCCGTGATCGCGTTGACACTCTGCTCGATCCGGGCTCGCCATTCTTGGAACTATCGGCGCTCGCTGCGTACGAGATGTATGACAACGATGCGCCCGGCGCCGGACTCATTACCGGTATCGGCCGGGTCAGTGGCCGCGAATGCGTGATCGTGGCCAACGACGCCACGGTCAAGGGCGGCACGTACTACCCAATGACCGTCAAGAAGCACCTGCGCGCTCAAGAGATCGCACTACAAAATGAGCTGCCGTGTCTGTATCTTGTCGATTCCGGCGGCGCATTCTTGCCCAAGCAAGATGAAGTTTTTCCCGACCGCGAGCACTTTGGCCGGATCTTTTTCAATCAAGCGACGATGAGTGCCCGTGGAATCCCCCAAATATCTGCCGTTCTCGGCTCGTGCACCGCTGGTGGCGCCTATGTGCCCGCGATGAGCGATGAAGCCATCATCGTCAAGAACCAAGGCACGATCTTTCTCGGTGGACCGCCGCTGGTGAAGGCGGCCACTGGCGAGATCGTGACCGCTGAAGACCTCGGCGGCGGCGCATTGCATTCAAAAACGTCCGGTGTCACCGACCACCTCGCCGATAATGACACCCACGCACTGCACATCATGCGCCAGATCGTCAGCCATCTGAGTCCCCTCAAAGACCGCGTCTGGCAGACACGGACGGCGCGTGATCCGTTGTA
>JBDTCL010000122.1:0-6548 GCA_039923595.1 Antricoccus sp.
CTGCTCATGTGCTCAACCCCGTATTGCCAGCCAGCATGGATAATGAGAAACGTGCCTAAGGAACCAGAACCGAACCAGCCAGCTACCCCAGACGGGACCGAGGCGGCGAATCCGCCGATTCAGAAGCGGATCGGACCACTATTCCTCGCCTATACCGTCGGTCGGTTCGGCGTGTTTGCGATCCTCGTGCTGGCGTTTTACCTGTTTGGATTCCAGGGTTTCCCGGGGTTGATCACCGCGGCAATTATCTCAGTCCCGCTGTCATACCTCGCATTTCGCGGCTGGCGGATGGAATTAGCCAACCGGATTGCCGCTAGTCGTGCCGCCAAAATCAACTTTAAAGATCAGTTTCGTACCGCAGGCGAGGAAAGCTAGTTTTGCTCGCTGGCGAGAGCTGAATCGATCAACTGCTGGGCGAGCATCGTGACTGCTGACCGATTGACTTTGCCGATCCCAAAACGCGGGATCTGGGCTACCTGAAAGATCCGGCGCGGTACCGCAGCGCGCGGCAACAAGCTGCTGACCTGGTTCTGCAGCTGCGCGAGGTCCAGCGCCCGATCGCTCACGACGAGTGCGACGATACGTTGACCCCACAACGGATCTGGGACGCCGAGAACGACGACATCACCGATTGGATCGAGCGAACGTAATGCCGCTTCGACAATGGCTGGAGCGACCTTTTCCCCACCCGTGTTGATGATGTCGTCGAGCCTGCCATGAACGATGAGCTTGCCGCCAATCATTTCGCCGGCATCTTGAGTACGAAAAGTTTGGTCGACAAATAAGTCTGCTCCGAGGTAGCCGCGAGCGACTACCGCACCGGTCAATGAAATCTCTCCAGTCACTGGATCGGTAGCGATCCTGACACCGTCGAGGGCGGTGCCGTCATACACACAGCCGCCCGCGGTCTCGCTCATGCCGTACGTCGTGATAATCGTGCAACCGGCCGCGTCGGCCCGGTCGAGCAAGATCGGCTCCGCGGCAGCGCCGCCGAGCAAGATGGCATCGAAGGAAGCCGCGACACGTGGAGCCTCATCAAGAAGCCAGCGCAATTGGGTCGGCACCAGAGATACGTATCGGCGAGCAGCGGTGAGCGAATCGGTGGCGGCAGTGAAGTGTGCAGTGAAATCAGGTCCGCCGGCTTGGCAACATACGGGCGTCTCCCCGGCCAGATGAGAGCGTAAAACCACTTGGATACCAGCGATATGGGCCAAGCTCAAACACAATAACCATTGGCCGGGACCACCCATTCTGCGTTCGGTTGCGGCCGCTGAGGCGCGTAATGCCTGTTCGGGCAGTAGTACGATCTTCCGGCCACCTGTCGAGCCACTAGTCGCTATCGCTAGCACTGTGGGATCAGCTTCGTCATCCTCTCCCGGACCTAGCCCGGCGTCCAGATCGACACCAGCGGGTGTCGGCTCACCCTCGGCGAAGGGCAGTAAAACTCGATCGGGACGACTGAGGACCGTGCGGACGACCTCCAGATCGGCGTCTGTCGGCAGCTGGCCAAATGCGACTGGATGAATGAATCGCTGGCGCATATGCGAGCTAAAAGTGATAAGGGAAAGCGGACCAGTCCGGGTCACGTTTCTCTAAGAACGAGTCACGGCCCTCTGCTGCCTCGTCAGTCATATACCCCAATCGGGTGGCCTCCCCCGCGAAGACCTGTTGACCCATAAGGCCGTCATCGATGAGATTGAACGCGAATTTCAGCATGCGTTGCGCCGTAGGGGACTTGCGAGTGATCTCGCGGCCCCATTCCAGTGCCACGCGCTCGAGATCCTCGTGTGGCACGACCTTGTTCACCATGCCCATCTCGCGCGCCTCAGCTGCACTGTATTCGTGACCGAGAAAGAAGATCTCGCGAGCGAACTTCTGACCGACCTGCCGCGCCAAATAGGCAGAGCCGAAGCCAGCGTCGAATGAAGCGACATCGGCGTCGGTTTGTTTGAATTTCGCGTGCTCTTTGCTGGCAATCGTCAGATCGCAAACGACATGCAAACTGTGTCCGCCGCCAGCGGCCCAACCGTTGACGACGCAGATGACAACCTTCGGCATCGTCCGGATGAGTCGTTGTACTTCTAGAATGTGCAATCGACCCGATCGTGCCGGGTCGATTGTCTCTGAGGTCGTGCCTTCGGCGTACTTGTAACCGTCTTTACCGCGGATCCGCTGGTCGCCGCCGGAACAGAACGCCCAGCCACCGTCTTTAGGCGAGGGGCCGTTACCGGTCAGTAACACGGCCCCGACATCGGTGGACATCCGCGCATGGTCAAGGGCTCGATACAACTCATCGACCGTGTTCGGCCGGAAGGCGTTGCGTACCTCCGGCCGATTGAACGCAACTCGCACCACACCGCGAGAGCGAGCTTCCTCATCGCCCACACTTCGGTGGTAGGTGATGTCGGTGAAATCGAAGCCACTCACCGGCTGCCATGATTGCTCATCAAAAATCTCAGAAGTCACAACACGCAGTCTAGATTCTCCACGCGCTTTGTGACGCGACACTCGTGTATTCGGTTCGGCCGACCTCGCTAACTGGACCAACGCAGGCGCCGCCGAGGTCGGCATTGCCGGGTACGTTGGTCCGGTGCCTACGTTGCCTGCTGATGAAGAAATCGTGGTCTATTCGATCCCGATGCGCACCAAGTTCCGCGGTATCACGGTGCGTGAGGGTGCGCTCTGGCGCGGTCCAGCAGGCTGGACCGAATGGTCGCCGTTCAATGATTACGATCCGGCGGAGTCGGCGCCGTGGCTGGATGCAGCGCTTGAAGCAGCTTATGACCCGTTTCCGCCGCGGCTGCGCGATTCGATCCCAGTGAACTGCACAGTTCCGGCGGTCCGGCCCGATGCGGCGCTCAAAATCGTGCTTGCAAGCGGGGGTTGCCGGACGGCGAAAGTCAAGGTGGCTGAACCCGGTCAATCGCTCGCGGCCGATTGCGATCGCGTTGCTGCCGTTCGCGAGGCCTTGGGTCACACCGGAAAGATCAGAGTCGATGCCAACACCAACTGGTCAGTCGATGACGCGATCAGTGCTATCGGGGCGATTGATCGAGCCGCGGGTGGTTTGGAGTACGTCGAACAACCCTGCAAGTCCGTTGCTGAGCTTGCCCAAGTCCGCCGTGCGGTGACTGTGCTGATCGCGGCCGACGAATCCATCCGCCGTGCTGAGGATCCATACCTGGTGGCTCGCGCGGAAGCCGCCGACATTGCGGTCATCAAGGTTCAACCACTAGGCGGCATCGCGGCTGCGCTGAAGATCGCGGCGCAGATCGGACTGCCGGTTGTGGTCTCATCGGCGCTGGAGACATCGATCGGGCTGCAGCAATCACTGGCGTTGGCCGCCGCGCTTCCACAATTGCCTTATGCCTGCGGTCTCAACACAATCGCATTACTCAATCAGGATGCTGTCGAGCAATCGCTGATCGCACGCGACGGTGCCATCGCGGTGCCGACCAGGCGTATCGCCCCGGATCGTCTCGCGCAGATCACCGCTGATCCGCCCACCCGCGAACGGTGGCTGGCCCGCATTCACGATGTGGCGTCGTGAGCACTTCGTACGCGTGTGCCGCGGTTGTTATTAGTGAGTTACTTCGCCACGGTGTAACAGAAGTCGTCATGGCCCCGGGGTCGCGAAATGCTCCGCTATCTTTTGCGTTGCTCGCCGCCGAAGCTGATGGCCAACTAAGGATCCATGTGCGCATTGACGAGCGTAGTGCGGGGTTTGTCGCGCTTGGGCTGGCCAAGGTCAGCTCCCGTCCGGTCGCGATGATCTGCACTTCAGGCACCGCTGTGGGCAATCTGCATCCGGCTGTGATCGAGGCGCACGAATCGAATACGCCGTTGATCGTGATCACCGCTAATCGACCGCGGCGGTTATGGGGGACTGGGGCAAATCAGACGATCGATCAGGTGGGTATCTTCAGCAGTGCCGTGCGTGCTGCCACACATCTTGCGGCCGACGCCGATGGCGAGGACGAATGGCGCCGGATCACCGAAGCGACTGTCATCGCCGCGACTGGGGATCGTCCAGGTCCGGTGCAACTAGATATCGGATTCGCTGAGCCGTTATTGCCTGATGGTGAACAACTTGAGGCGGCGCTGCCCACGGCGCAGCGGGCCCTCCAGCTTCCGCAGCGCACGCCGTGTCTGGTGGCTAAGATTAGTGCACCCCCACGCACGCTGGTCTTTATCGGTGAAGCGAGCGCCAAGCTCGCAATGTCGGCTGCGACCGCCGCCGGGAACTGCCAATTTCCGGTGCACATCGAGGCCGGAACATCGCTGGCCGCGGGCCAGGCCGATCTGCTCGACGGTGGCGCGTGGCTGCTGGCAGACGAGGCATTCCTTGATCGATTCACTCCTGAGCATGTCGTGGTCATCGGACGTCCCACCCTCGCCCGGTCGCTGAATAAATTACTTGCTCGGCCCGGGGTCAGTTACTGCGCGGTTAGCGATCACGGGGAATGGAGCAATCCAAACAAGATTGCTGATATTCAGGTGATCGCACCCGAGGTATGCATCACTGGAGCCGCGCAAACTGACTTCGCCGACGGGTGGCGGCAGGGTTCAATGGCCGCAGCAGCAGCGGTCAGCTCGCACAGTGCTGCGGATTTCGACGCGGGTGTGGTTGCCGATCTGGTGGGGAGGTCAAATCCTGACCTCCTGATCGTCGGATCGTCGAATCCAATCCGCGATCTAGACCAGCGGCTGGCGCGTGTCACACGGCGAAATGTGGTCGTTAATAGAGGTGCTGCCGGCATCGACGGATTGGTATCGACAGCAGTCGGCGCGGCCCTCGCAGCTGCAGCTAGATCGGGAGAACGAGCAGCACCGCGATGCGTCGCACTGCTGGGAGACCTAGCTTTTCTGCACGACAGCAATGGTTTGATCCTCGGTCCTGACGAGCCGCGTCCAGCGCTCACGATTGTGGTGAGCAATAACGACGGCGGCGCAATTTTTGCGTCCTTGGAGCAGGGTGCGCCGCAGTACGCGGCCTCTTATGAGCGGATTTTCGGGACGCCGCATGGTGTCAGTATCGAAGCGCTTTGTGCCGCCTGCGGCATCACGTACCGCGCTGCGCACGATCGGCAAACTTTGCAGGAGTTACTCCAGGACGATCCGGCCTCGATCAGAGTGATTGAGGTGCGTGTTGATAGGCAAGGGGAGCGAGAGCGACGAACGCAACTCAAAGAGCACGTCGAAATTGCGATTGAGCGTACATTCGGCAACTTTTACCGCGCAGCGGACGCTAGCTGAGCCGCACACCGGCTGGATCGAGGCTGACGCGCAGATCGCGATCACGGCGCGTGGACGATCTGACCGGCGTACGACAGGCCACCGCCGAAGGCGAATATCAGGATGGGGGTTCCGGTGGCAAGGGGCGCCGTCTCCATTAACTTCGACAACGCCAACGGAATACTCGCCGCCGAGGTATTTCCCGATTCGATGATGTCCGTTGAGACGATTGCGTTGGTGGCACCGATCTTGCGGGCTAACGGTTCAATGATGCGCAAATTCGCTTGATGCAGCACAATAGCGCCAAGATCCTCTGGCTGAAGTCCGGCTCTATGAACGATCTCCTTAGCGATTTTTGGTAGTTCGAAGGTGGTCCAGCGGTACACCGCTTGCCCCTCCTGGGCGAATTTGTCGCCGTTACTGCGTTCAATGCGGACCGCTGAGCCCATTTGCGGGACCGCACCCCATACGACCGGGCTGATCTGATCGTCTTCACTCGGACTGATAATGACCGCGCCGGCGCCATCAGCTGTGAGGACGCATGTGGTGCGGTCGGTGTAATCAGTCATATCGGTGAGCTTGTCGCAGCCGATCACAAGAACGTTGCGCATCGCGCCGGCCTGGATTGAATGTGATGCGAGAGCGACCGCATGTGGGAAGCCTGAGCAGGCGGTGTTCACATCGATCGTCACCGGGTTGTTTTCCATACCTAGCGCCAATGCGACACGCGAGGACATATTCGGCGATCGATCGAGTGCGCTACAGGTGGCAACAAAGACCGCATCAATTTCGGCAGCCTCCATACCCGCCTTGGCGAGCACGTCTTGAGCAGCCTTGGTGGACATGACATCGACGGTGTCCTCGGCATCGGCCCACCGGCGTTCCTTGATCCCGACGCGCCGTTGGATCCACTCATCGGAAGTATCGATAATTGTCTCGAGTTCCGCGTTGGTGACGATCCTCGGCGGCTGATAATGTCCGACCGCAACAATGCGAGAACCGGTCATTGACGAACACTCCTTGAGCAGACGGTAGATGCTGGCACCACAGTCTAAAGGCCAGCTTCATCTCAAAGTCTGTGCTATGTCCAACTATCGTGCAAGCTCCGCCGATCTCGTCTCCAGCGCGTCGCGCATCACCACGAACTTGCTGATCGTCTCAGCCAGCTCACTTTCCGGGTCAGAGTCAGCGACAATGCCGCAGCCGGCGAATAGCTGGATGGTGTGCGGGTCCAGGATCTGCCCGCCGCGAAGGGCAATTCCGAACTCGCCGTTGTGATGGGCATCGATCCATCCCACCGGCCCCGCATACCG
>JBDTCL010000123.1:0-6929 GCA_039923595.1 Antricoccus sp.
GCGTATGGAAGCGGGCTTCGAGCACGGCGCACGCTGCGACGAAAGTGAACATCCGCAGGGCCACATCCGGCTCCCGAGCGCGCTTCGTTAGTGACCGCGGGTCTGCAATTATCTGCAACAGGCAACGACCACACAAAAACACAAATGCGATCACGGCCACGGCCCCGAGCGACAGATCGAGGTATGTGTAGGAGTGATCGCGTGCGGCGACCGAGAGAATTCCGGTCGCCATCACGACCGCGAACACATCCGGCTCGAGGGGCAACTGCCGCAACTGGCTGAACGTCTGTTGGCCAGTCATGCAGCCGGTCCTCCTTCGGCACGGATTTTGCGGGGCGTCAGATATACTTGCGCGACGCGCTCATTGGCGTAACGCGGTCAGGCCCCACCTACGCTCGAGCTGCAGCAGCTAATAACGTCCACAGAGGACAGCGAAATCCCCCCACTCGCCCGTCATCGGTCGGGACCACGCGCAAGGCCGGTGAACAGGTAACCGATTTCCTCCCCCGCGATTGACCCGGCCGCTGCGAACGTCAACTTTCAAATCACCAGTGTGGACTTTTGCAGTAGGCAGACCACGATCATCGGTGGGCAGACACTTGCCGGCAGCTAGCCGCGACTGCGACACAATGTCGTCCTGGGGGTCGTGGTCGCCGCTCATATGTACTCCTTCGAGTTCTTGAAGGAACTGACTCCATTCATTGAAAGCGGTACCCACTCGCGGCCCGGTTAATGCAGTGTCGCAATCCTCAACCTGGCGCGGCGCGTACCGATCAACCAACTGGACAGGCCTTGGGTCACCGCCGTGCGCTCGCGACAAGCGGCCCCGGCCGTGGTTCCCATCGCAAACACACACGATCCCCTTCGGGTCGCGAGCCCTCACGAATCATTCGGCTTCGGCGGTGTAGCTGCGGGTCAGAACTACACCGGCGACGCCGAAGTCGCGACAGCCATAATGCGGGCTAACACCCGCAGGTGTGCAGCCAGCGGTCGGCCGACCCTTCGGGAGACTAGGGTCCTCACTCCAATTCCAAGGGGCTCAGCAATCACCAAATCGCTCAGCGTCCATTCGTCGGTGAGTCAACTAATAAAACTCATATCAACAACATGTTCGCCAAAGCCCATCTGCGCGATCGCGCGCATGCGGTTCGGTACGCCTACGAGCAAGTTTCGCACGATAGCGATCGCGCAGATGGCATCACGGCTTAGTCGTACTCAGGACCTTCAGTACGTGAACGCTTCAGTTCAAAGAAGTGCGGATACGACGACAGTGCGAGTGCACCGTCCCACACCACGCCAGCGTCTTCGCCCCGTGGGATACGTGAGAGCACGGGGCCAAAGAAAGCGACTCCGTTGACGTGAATGGTAGGCGTGCCGACATCGTCGCCGACCGCGTCCATTCCTTCGTAGTGGCTCTTGCGCAGCGCATCGTCGTTCTCGCCGGTTGCGGCCGCGTCCTTCAGTTCTGCTGGCAGGCCGACTTCGGCGAGCGACTCGACGATCACCGCGTCAAAATCCTTGTTACCTTCGTTGTGAATCCGGGTTCCCATCGCGGTATAGAGATCGGCGAGGGCTTTCTGGCCGCCTTGTTCTTCGGCCTGCAACAGCACTCGGACCGGTCCCCAAGCGCGATCCATGAGCCCTTGGTAACTCTCTGCCAGATCTCGTCCGGAATTGAGCACGGCGAGGCTCATGACATGGAACTGCACATCGATCTGGCGAACCTTCGCAGCCTCTAGAATCCAGCGGGAGGTGATCCAGCACCATGGACACGCTGGATCAACCCAGAAATCAGCTCGGTTCTTTTTTGCAGTTTCGGTGCTAGCGCTCACTCGTTTGACCTTGTCCTTTGTTGTGGACTTTGCGGAAGATTTTCCCGCTGACTTTTTCAATTTTGCCGTGGCTTTATCCGCTGCTTTGACCTTCGATTTGGCCTTACCACTGGATTTCGGTGCTTTGGCCTTAGCCATCGTTGCTCCCTTTAGCAGATCGGTGTCGTTCACTGGACATTTCATTGTCCACCGGGCCACACGTTGATGTCGCTGGGCGATGCCACGATAACGTTCAAGTGCAACCCGCATATTTCCGAGCAGAGGACATTCATCGTGGCTCACCCGAACCTCACGCGTGCTGACGCTAAAGCGCGCTCAAAGACGATCAGCACCAAGTCGTATGACATCACGCTCGATCTGACCGACGGCGCCGGCAATCCCGGCGAGCGGACATTTCGATCTCGCGCGATAATAAACTTCGACGCACGCGTTGTGGGTGCCTCCACCTTCATCGACGTCGTCGCCGATTCATTTCACGAAGTTTCCCTCAACGGCACCCCGATCGACACCGCCTCATACCGTCCCGAAGATGGTCTGAGACTGAGCAATCTTGCGGCGCACAATGAGCTGGTTATCGACGGTGACCTGCTTTACACCAACACCGGCGAAGGGCTTCATCGGTTTGTCGATCCCACCGACCAGCAGGTTTATCTCTATTCACAATTTGAGACTGCGAACGCCAAGCTGATGTATGCCTGCTTCGATCAGCCGGATCTCAAAGGGGAATACACCTTCCACGTCACTGCGCCAGCTGCGTGGGAAGTGATCTCCAACGGTGCTTCGCAGACGACAACCGAGCACGCGAATGGTGCGCGGACCATCGATTTCGCCACGACGAAACCCATGTCGCCCTACATCACGGCCCTGATCGCCGGGCCGTTCCATAAGGTCACCGATCATCACGATGGAATCGACCTGGGTATCTATTGCCGCACTTCGCTGGCACCTCATCTGGACGCAGACGAGCTATTTGAGGTCACCAAGCAGGGCTTTACATTCTTCCAAGAGCTCTTCGATTTCCGTTATCCGTTTGGCAAGTACGACCAGCTATTCGTACC
This sequence comes from Antricoccus sp., assembly GCA_039923595.1. Classification (GTDB taxonomy): domain Bacteria; phylum Actinomycetota; class Actinomycetes; order Mycobacteriales; family Antricoccaceae; genus Antricoccus. The sequence continues at coordinate 2,891 of JBDTCL010000123.1, forward strand.
GGAGTTCAATGCTGGCGCGATGGAGAATGCGGGCGCGATTACCTTCCGCGACGACTACGTATTCCAATCCAAGACCACCGCCTATCGCTACGAGCGCCGTGCCGAAACTATCCTGCATGAGATGGCCCATATGTGGTTTGGCGACTTAGTCACGATGAAGTGGTGGGACGACCTGTGGCTCAACGAGTCGTTCGCTACCTACGCCAGCGTGTACTGCCAAGAAAAAGCAACTAAGTACAAGGATGCTTGGACCACATTTGCGAACATCGAAAAGTCCTGGGCTTATGACCAGGACACCAAGTCATCGACACACCCGATATCAGCCGATATGACAGATATCCAGACCGTCGAGGTCAATTTCGATGGCATCACCTACGCCAAGGGTGCTTCGGTGCTCAAGCAGCTCGTTGCTTACGTCGGTGAGGAGCCGTTCTTTGCCGCACTGCGGGAGTATTTCAAGAAGCATCAATATGGCAATACCGAGTTGAAGGACCTCTTCTTCGAACTCGAGCAATCAAGTGGGCGCGATCTCTCGGACTGGTCCGCACAATGGCTGGAGACCTGCCAGGTCAATACCCTGCAACCACATATCGAGGTTGATGATCAGGGCATGATCACCGCATTCGCCGTCGAGCAGAGCGCCGTGCCTGAGCATCCGACGCTTCGCACCCATCGCATTGCGATCGGCGGCTACGAATTACGCGACGGTAACGTGGTGCGTACTGAACGGGTCGAACTCGATATTGACGGGGCTAAAACTGAGGTGCCGCAATTTGTGGGCAAACCGCGCCCATCGATGATCCTGCTTAACGATGATGATTTAACCTACGCAAAGATTCGGTTCGACGATGAATCGTTGGCATTTCTCTTGGAGAATGTCGACAAGTTCACTAAGTCGTTGCCAAGGACCCTGTGCTGGAGTGCGGCGTGGGATATGACCCGCGATGCGCAGATGAAGGCCCGTGATTTCGTGGCACTGGTATGCCGCGGTATCGGCGCCGAGACGACGATGAGTGTGATCCAGTCATTGCTCGGTCAGGCGCAGTCGGCCATCAACGCCTATAGCGATCCGGAATGGACCGATACGGGGTGGTCAATGCTCGCCGAGACAGCGCTGCAACTGCTCAGCGATGCCGAGGCGGGTAGTGACCTTCAGATTGCCTACTCGCGGGCTTTCGCAAGCTCGGCAACGACACCGGCACAACTCGACCGACTTGGCGCGATGTACGACGGCAGTGATCCGATCGAAGGTCTTGCGATGGATCTCGATACCCGCTGGGCGTTGCTGACTCCGCTGGTGGCCGCGGGCCGATACGGAACTAGCGAGATCGATCAGGCTCTAGCCGATGATAACGGCGATGTTGCGGCGCGGCGTGCGGCAACCGCTCGAGCATTATTGCCCACTGCTCAGAACAAGGAACGCGCATGGCACGAAGCGGTCGAATCTGACGAGCTCACTAACTATATGCACGAGGCGACCGCGCTCGGCTTCTACTCACGCTGGCAGCGTGAGCTCACCAAACCTTATCGATCGCGTTATTTCGCGGCGCTTGACGAGGTCTGGAGCTCGCGGTCCACGGCGATCTCGCAACAGGTGACCGAATTGATGTATCCGCGGTTCATCGAGCAACAGACAATAGCTGACTCCGAAGCTTGGATTGGCACTGGCGAGCACGCCAGCGCGCAGGCCCGGTTAGTGGCCGAAGCACGCGACGGCGTCGTCCGGGCGCTCAAAGCGCGCCAGTTTGATGCCACCTAGAGGCTACTGTTCGCTCATCTAGAGTGCCCCGGACGCGCCGCCTCGACGGTGCGTCCGGGAACTATTTAAGAGGATTGAATGGACGGTTGGTGACCAGCCTGGTCACTAAGCATCCGCAGACCATTCGCGACGCCGCCGATCAGGTCACCACCGCTGAAGTTCGTTGTCATCGCTAGAATCGCAAGATTGCAGGAGCGGTCCGAGAGACGCCTGGCTGCATCGGTGCCAACGGTGATCTCAACCGCCCGCTGATTCGGCGATATTGCCAAGAGGCAGGTATCAGTAGCTTTGCCACCGAATGAGGCGTGCAATTGTTCAAGTGTTGCTGAGCGGTTGTCGCCTAGATCACCGATATAGACCGAGAAGTTAAGCCCAGTTTCCCACGACGACATCGTCAACGCTTCAGAAAGCCGGTCAAGGTCGGTATCAGATAGGGGGCCGGTATTTCCCGAAGGACCCTCCTGGATGGAAGGATTTCCGTCACCCCCACGGGCTACAGTGCTGCCGGACATAAGATTCCCTTTCGCTCCTTAACTACCAACTACCGCTGGCGCCACCGTGCACAGCCGGGCCGGATCCGGCCGACTCGTCAGCCTGCAACCGTGCAGTCCGATCGGACTCGATCAATGCCGGATGAGTACTAACTCCACCCTTGGGATGCCCGACGAACCAGAGTGGTTGGCTGTCCCAAGGCTGGCCAAGATGATAGCGAGCGCTTCCTGAGGATGTCGTGAGTAAGATCCACGACCACACAAAGGCAATCACTAATAGCGGAATACCCGCAAATACGAGAATGACGTCGACAGCGCTCATAAGCCATACGCTAGCCCAGGACCATGGAGGTGGTTCCGGTCAGGTCGACCAGATTGATGGTTAGCGATGAAGCCACGGCCGCGCGGACTGCAACTGGGCGCTCGAGCGCTGAACAGGTTCGCCTCATCCCCGGCCGGTCCGATGAACATCATGCCGATGGGCCCGGCCGAATTACCAATCAGATTGCTGCGTCAATCGGCTCCCATCCGTGCAGTCCAAAGGCGGCAGCCACCTCCCCGAGTGCAGCTCAATGGGTGAGATTGCCGTGGGCTCAGGCTCGCTAGCTGCCGGACTCAGCCACATCGACGGCAACCTCGTTGCGGCGCAGAAACCACGGTTGGTACGGCGGGTCAAATCGCGCGAATCTGGTCTCACCCAGTGGCGTGAGGCCAGCGGCTGCGACGGCAGCAAGCAGCGCGACCCGATGACTGTCATAGGAGGACGATGTCCACCGGCCCGAGAACTTCATGACAGCAGCCAGACTGGCCGGTACCGTGCGCAGGGTAACCTCAGCCCGTGTGGGGATCGGCGCAGTCGCTTCGCTCATGCTGGCTGGCAGCACGAAAGCCACCACAAAGTTGCGGCCCTCGGCGCGCTGGGTCACCGGAGCCGTCATCGCGATCTTCTGAGATCTTCCCGCCGCGGCAGGAGCTGACTGCACCACCGGAGAGGTCATCGAGATGGATTGCCCTTGTGTGTTGTCGCCACTGATGTAGCCAAACAGATAACGGAATGCCTGATTGCCGGCTCGCTCGAAGTCGGCACTCACGGTCGTCTCAGCCACAACATGTGCTCGATACCGGCGCAGTTCGAAGCTACCGGCGTCCCGGACCAACTCGTACGGCTGCTGTTCGGTCATTGGTCTAACATACGTCGCGTTCTTCAGTCGCCCGGTCGTGCCAGTCGACTGATCAGCATGTCGAGCAGTCATGGCGAATGCGCTGGCGTCAAATAGCGGCTGACTGATCACTGGTTGAGCGCAGATGTTGTACGGCAGGGAGCACGCCCAGGATCGTTTTCGCGACCTAAAGGCGCCGTGGGCTGTCCGCGTTAGCTCATCAGTCGATTGGCCGTGGCAAGTGCGTACTCGCTTGGGGCAAGCACCTCGTTCCGGGGGAAGTATCGTTCCACAATCTGAGGGGCGAGCTCACGATGGGCTGGTACAGCGCGACCATCACTTCATGGGCGCTAATTTGTATCCTGAGCCGCAGCCCGGGCAAGCAGTTCCAGATTCCACCGGGTTGGTCAACTGGGACCGGCCTCTAAGTCCTATAGCGAGGAAATCCGAGCTCCAGTGCCTAATCTTGCCGAGACTGGCGGCGTCTGCGTCACGCAACCGACGGAAAGTACGCCCTCGACAAGATCAACCAAGGGCAACGAAGCAAAATGGGCTGAGCTGACCGGTGACGTTGTTCAAGTTCCTGATCGTCGTCGATACCCCTTATACCGGCGGCAATGGGTTTCCGT
>JBDTCL010000124.1:0-5982 GCA_039923595.1 Antricoccus sp.
GATGAGCACGAGGTAGCCGATAACCATGCCGGCCAACGCGGCGAAGAATGCGACCGGTAGGGGGCTGAAGCCCAGCGTATGGGCGATCGGTGTCGCGGGCAGAACCGACCCGACGATGACAACGCTCAGAGCGGCCAACAGCAGGGGGAGGCTGGGGTGGCTGCGGAAGAATGGAACGCGGCGGGTGCGGATGGCGAAAATCACCAGCGTCTGGGTGGCCAGAGACTCAACGAACCAGCCGGAACGAAACTCTGCCGCGCCAGCATGAAAAACCCACAGCATTACGCCGAAGGTGACGAAGTCGAACACTGAACTGAGCGGCCCGAAGAAGATCATGAATCGGCGGATGAATACGATGTCCCAATGGGAGGGCTGGCGTAGTTGCTCCTCGTCGACGTGGTCGGTGGGGATCGCGAGCTGGCTAGTGTCATAGAGCAGGTTGTTGAGCAGGATTTGCGAGGGCAGCATCGGCAGGAACGACAGGAACAGCGATGCCCCGGCAGCGGAGAACATGTTCCCGAAGTTGCTGGACGTTCCCATGAGTACGTACTTGATGGTGTTGGCGAAGATGCGCCTTCCTTCGGCAACTCCGTCGGCCAGCACATCGAGATCCTTTTCCAGCAGAATGACGTTGGCGGCGTCCTTGGCAACGTCTGTAGCAGAGTCGACGGAGATTCCGACGTCAGCGGCGTGCAAGGCCAAGGCATCGTTGACGCCGTCACCCAGGAATGCGACTGCGCCACCAGACAAGCGTTGGATGCGCACGATGCGGGCCTTGTCCTCGGGGCTGACCCGCGCAAATACCGTCGTACCTGCAATGGCCTGTGCCAGAGAATCGTCATCGAGCGCGCCGATTTGGGTTCCTGTCATCGCCTCGCCGTCAGTGAGGCCCAGGTCGTGGCAGACCTTAGCCGCGACGATGGGATTGTCGCCGGTGACGACCTTGACGGCGATCCCAAGACGCGCCAGCCGTTGCAGTGCCTTTGCGGCGTCGGGTTTGGGCGGATCGAGAAACACGAGGAAGCCGACCAGGTCTAGGTTGTGTTCATCCTGCGGTGTGGGCGTCCGCTTGTCTGTGGCGGTGCGGGTGGCAACGGCGACGACTCGGTTGCCTGCGCTGAACTCGGCCGCCAGCGTCTCTCGTGCCTCCTGCGGGACATCGAGACAACGCTCAAGGACGGACTCCGGTGCGCCCTTGGTTACCAACGTGAGCTGATGATCGCGATCTTGCACTAGGACGGAGATCATGTTGCGTTCGTGATCGAAGGGGACGACGCCGAGGCGGCTGTAAGCGGCAACAGCGACAGTCTGGTCCGCCGCTGCGGGGGCTCGCCACAACGCTTGATCCAGTGGGTTCCCGCCGACCGCCGTGCCATCCGCGGTGGCGTTTTCGGTGGCAATCAAACCCCATCGCAACAGCATCTCGGCCGTGCGCTCTGGGGCATTGTCCGCAGAACTGTCGTTGTTGTCGTGACGTTGTCCAGCAGGGATGGCGCAGGTGAAGTCGATGCGTCCGGCGGTGAGGGTTCCGGTCTTGTCTGTGAACAGCACGTCGACGTTGCCCAGATCCTCGATGCATACCAGTCGCTTAACTAGCACCTTGCGCCTGCTCATCCGCCGAGACCCGGCGGCCAGGCTGGAGGAGACGACGGCCGGCAGCAGTTGGGGGGTGATGCCTACCGCGATGGCCAGCGAAAACAGCAGCGCATCCATGATCGGTTTGTGCAGCACGACGTTGAGCACAAAGATCGACGTAGTTAGGGCGCCAGCGACGTAGACCAGCAGCATCGAGAATTTGCGCAGGCCGACTTGGAACTCGGTGTCCAACTGGTGGGTGGACAAGCCGGCGGCGATCTTGCCGAACTCGGTACGTGCGCCGGTGGATACGACAACACCGCGGCCGCTGCCCGCGTTGATGACGGTGCCCATCAGAGCGCAGCCGGTCAATTCGGCTAATGTCGTTCGCGCTGGGGTGCTGTCGGTGCTCTTATCGACTGGCATCGATTCACCGGTCAGTACCGACTCGTCGCAGCTGAGCCCGGTCGATGACAGCAGCCGAAGGTCGGCTGGCACGATGTCCCCCAGTCTCAGCTCGACCAGATCGCCAGGGACAAGTTCGGTGACGTCGATCGAGGCGGCTTTGCCGTTGCGGGTCACGACGGCTTCGTGATGGATCTGATTGTGGAGGGCTTCGGCGGCCCGCTCGGCTCGGTACTCGTTGACGAACCCTAAACCGACGGACAGCGCGACGATGACGCCGATGATGACGGCGTCACTTCGCTCTCCGACAAAATAAGACGCCAATGCTGCAGTGAGCAATAACGCAAGCAAGGGGGAGCGCAGTTGATGCCACAAGACCGGCCAGAACCGGGCTGTGTGGGAGGAGACCGCGTTCGGCCCCCAGCGCGCGCGCCGAACGCTCGCTTCGGTGCTAGAGAGTCCCTGCAGATCGCTCACGCCCAGGCAGCGCAACATCTCGGCGGCGCTAATGGCTCCGGCAGCGCGGATATCTTCGGGCAAAGTCGCGGTATCAGCGGGTGCCGGAGGAGTGGTGCTCATGGACTTAGTTCGCGAGGACGACGATTGGCAGATCGGCCCGCACGGTTAGTTCGCGCCCGAGATGATCCGCGCATGTGGCACAACCACGACCGGGCATTTGGCATGCACAGTGCAGTAGCTACTGACCGAGCCGAGCAGTAGTCCGACGAACCCGCCGTGGCCGCGGCTGCCGATAACCAGCATGTCAGCGTCGACCGAACCCTCCACGAGCACCTGCGCCGGGTGGCCCTCACGAACGCACGCGCGCAACCCGTCGGGTTGGCGATCGCCGAAGGCAGTGGTGAGCGAATAAGACAGTATCGCGGAGGCCGCGGCCTCCGGGTCCCAGTCCGACGTCGCACTGGACATTCCGTAACCCTGTGGATATTGCCAACAGGTAATGATGGTGATCTGCGCTCCGGTCTGCACCGCGATCTGCGCAGCCCACCGCAAGGCATCGGTCGATGATGCGGATCCGTCGGTTCCGACCACGATGCGGTGCCGATTCGAGGTGCTCGCCGAGTCGTTCATGGCTTCGCCAGATCTGGGTGACCGTTGGTGGCCATCGGCGGTGCAGCTGGTAGTCCATTCACCGGGACGGGAATTGGCGGGGCCGGTTTGCCCGCAGCGGCGGCTTCGCGGGCGAGGAACGCGCCGAGTTCGGCGATGGTGCTCATCAAAGGTGCCGGGAAGACCACGGTGGTGTTCTTGTCCACTCCGATCTCGACCAGTGACTGTAGATTGCGCAGCTGCAGGGCGAGGGGGTGGGCCATCATGGTGTCGGAGGCCTCGCCGAGCGCGGCAGCAGCGAGGGATTCACCCTCGGCGTTGATGATCTTGGCGCGCTTTTCGCGTTCTGCTTCGGCTTGACGGGCCATCGCACGTTTCATGCTGTCGGGCAGTTGAATATCCTTCAGCTCCACGAGGGTGACCTCGACTCCCCAGTCGACAGTGGTGACATCGAGGATCTTGCGGATGTCGAGGTTGATCTTATCGGTCTCCGACAGGGTCTGATCGAGGGTGTGTTGGCCGACTACTTTGCGTAGGGTGGTTTGGGCGATCTGGTCGATGGCGGTATAGACGCTCTCGATGGCGACGACCGATTTCACGGCGTCGACGACTTTGAAGTAGGCGACCGCGGAGACATCAACGCTGACGTTGTCGCGGGTGATGATGCCTTGGGACTGGATCGGCATGGTGACGATCCGCAGTGACACCCGGTGCAGCACGTCCACGAACGGGATGATCAGCCGGAATCCGGGTGCCCGTTCGCCGACGACCCGGCCGAAGCGGAAGAGCACCCCGTTTTCGTACTGTTTCACGATGCGGACCGCCATAACTAGGCCGATCAGCAGCAGCGCGGCGATGATGATGAGGACAGTGATGAGAACTTTCATGATGCTTCTCCTGAAACTGGCTAGTTCGCGGTGGAGTTGATCGGATTGACGGGCGCGCGGGTGCCCGTGCTGGTGCTGCTTAGCTGGGGGGCATGGTGTCCCCGTGCAGTACGAGCACCGGGCAGGTCGCATGTGCGGTGCAGACAGCACTAACCGAACCGAGGAGCAAACCGGCGAAGCCGCCGTGGCCGCGGCTGCCCACCACCAGCATCCGAGCGCCGACGCTAGCTTCGAGGAGAATCTCGGCGGCACTGCCTCCGCGCACGATGAGCGTGAGGTCAGCTGGGCGCTCCTTGCCGAGAACCTCATCGACAGTGGCGGTGAGGGCTACTTCGGCGTCCTGGTCCGGATTCCAGTCGCTGGGCAGGGCTGCCCAGCCATAACCGGTGTAGGGCTGCCACGCCGCAACGACCTCGAGGTTACTGGCGGTGGCATGGGCCATGAATTGCGCCCAGCGAAGCGCGTGCTTGCTGGACTCGGACCCGTCGACGCCGACGACGACGCGGTTTTCCTGGGGAGACTGATCGGTAGTCATTGAAGTCCTTCTGTCAGTCGACTTGGGATGGGCATTGTTAACGGGCCGAGGACGCCACCGAGTGATGGTGCGCCAAGGAAATGCGTGGACACTGCTGCCTCATGGGACGCGCGTCGAAGCGAGGCAGTCGCGGCAATTTCGCAGAGAACGGCGAATAGCTATGATGCCGCGGTACTCGAGCTCTTCGGACGAAAAACATGTGTCGTCATTAGGAGCGCTGCGGTCTTAGTGAAATGTTCGGCGCGGAGCTAATGCTCTGAAGTGCAGCGGCGGGCGGCTGAACTCATACCGGACTGGCTGATTCTCTCAGCATTATTGACGCTACACCCCGCCAGCTGGCCTGCGCGGCGAACTGGGCCGGCAGACTGTTTTGTGAGGTGCGACTGACCAGCCAGGAGATGTCCAGTGCTGAGTGCGTTGAGGCTGGCTCTTGGGCATGTTCGAGCCTCCAGTTGTTGTTATTTCTCTGGCGCGAACAACGTCGGGATCGTCTTCCTTAGTACTTCCGCTGAGGTGCAGTCGAGGCCGCAGCGCCGTCGTGCGAATCGGGCAGGCGGCACCTCTCGAAGTACTGGTCGGCCTCGTTTCACGAGTCGTTGACTTTGGTCCGCAGGTGGAGTTCACTAGGCAGCGCAGGGAAACTGCCGGTCTGGAACCGCCCTCGTTGCCGCATGGCCGCGATCTCCCGAGCATAACGCTCACCGTATCCAGAGACCCTTCCTTCGGTTTGATCCTCTCTGCTGATCGCTGAAACTCAGTGATCGCTGGCCGATACACGTCGCGGTGAACCGACCGCGCGCGCTGGCAGATAAGCCCTCGCCTGGTTACGCCGGAGTCTCGGAAAGCAAAAACCAGAACACATCATCTGATGTCTTCTTTGCCAGAGCCACGCCATTATGGCAAATTCCCCAGTTATAACTGAAAGGCCGATTGGCAATGAGCAGTTCCCGAATGAAGGCTTGTAGCGTGCGGGGTACTCGGTGAGCGCGGAGACGATTGCGCGGTGGCAGTTCGGCATCGTGACCGTTTATCACTTCTTTTTTGTCCCGCTGACGATCGGTCTCGCGCCGCTGATCGCTGGTCTGCAGACGGCCTTTATCCGAACGCAGAAGGTGAAGTACCTGCAGGCGGCAAAGTTTTTCGGCAAGTTATTCCTGATCAACTTCGCCATCGGTGTCGCGACCGGCATCGTGCAGGAGTTTCAGTTTGGGATGAACTGGTCGGATTACTCTCGCTTCGTCGGTGACATCTTCGGCGCACCACTGGCGATGGAAGGACTGCTCGCGTTCTTTCTCGAGTCCACGTTCCTTGGTCTTTGGATATTCGGCTGGGGAAGGCTCTCACCAAAGGTCCACAACGCTTGTATATGGCTGGTCTCGATCGGCACGCTGCTGTCGGGCTACTTCATTCTGGCCGCGAACTCCTGGATGCAGAACCCTGTCGGTTTCCGGATCGGGGCCGATGGACGGCCGAAACTTGCAAACATTTGGACCGTACTGGGCAATCCGGTTC
>JBDTCL010000125.1:0-5540 GCA_039923595.1 Antricoccus sp.
GATGTTTTGTTGCAGGTGCTGTTTCACGCCCGGATCGCTCAAGAGGCAGTTGAGCCGTTTGGTATTGACGATATCGCCAATACCCTCGCCGACAAGCTTCAACGACGCCATCCGCACGTCTTTGCCGCTGTGAGTGTCGCCGGCTCTGCAGAAGTTGAGGCAAATTGGGAGGCGATCAAGATCGCTGAGCAGGGTCGCGTGGGGGTCTATGACGGCTTGCTCACCGCCCAATCGGCGCTATCACTCGCCGCCGCGGCGCTGCGCCGCGCCGATCAGCGCGGCGTGTCAATGACCGTCACCGGCGAATCGACGGAGGCTGCTTATGGCGCGGAGCTACTCGAAGTCGTGCGGCGCGCGAGCGCGGACGGCGTCGACGCCGAATTTGCATTGCGCCAGGTACTCATAAGCGCCATCAGCACAAATTAGATTCAGCCGTAGTTTGGGTCAACCCTGAATTAGATTCAGGGTTAGTTTGGGTCAACCCTGAAATAGATTCAGCGTGAGCTAGACCGAGTGTGAGTCAGATCGGTCCGGCTCGAACCGGTATGCCGCACTCGATCTAATGGTGGTGGCAGATACCCTAGAGATCAACAAATCGTCGTTGCACTTCTGCGGCGTTGGCTATCTGGTCGAGGAGTTCGCATTGGCAACCATCGAGGAAATTGACGCGCGCGAGATTCTCGACTCTCGCGGCAACCCGACCATTGAGGTGGACGTGCGCCTTGACGACGGCACCCGCGCTCGCGCTGCGGTACCTAGTGGGGCCTCTACGGGTGCCTTCGAAGCCGTTGAGCTGCGTGATGGCGGCAAGCGTTACGGTGGTAAAGGCGTGCAGAAGGCCGTAATCGGTGTTGTTGATGTGATCGCTCCTGAGTTGCTCGGGTTTGATGCAGATGAGCAGCGATTGATTGACCAGACAATGATTGATTTGGATGGGTCTGCAGATAAGTCCAAATTGGGCGCAAATGCGATCCTGGGAGTCTCCCTCGCGGTGGCCCGCGCTGCTGCTCAATCGGCCGGCTTGCCACTATTTCGCTATGTGGGCGGCCCTAACGCGCACCTCTTGCCGGTCCCGATGATGAATATCCTCAACGGGGGAGCGCACGCCGACAGCAATGTTGATATTCAGGAGTTCATGATTGCCCCGATCGGTGCGGCAACCTTCGCCGAAGCGATGCAGGCTGGCGCTGAGGTCTACCACGCACTCAAGGCTGTCCTGCAAAAGCGGGGTCTCAATACTGGCCTTGGCGACGAGGGCGGATTCGCACCGAGCCTGCAGAGCAATCGAGAAGCGCTCGAGCTGATTAGTGTTGCAGTGACGGACGCCGGCCTCAAAGTCGGTACCGACATCGCGTTTGCACTGGATGTTGCGGCAAGTGAATTCTTTGACAAAAAGAAGTACAAGTTCGAGGGCGCCAAAAAGTCTGCCGAGGAAATGGTCGATTACTACGCCGCACTCGTGGCGGATTTCCCGATTGTATCGATCGAAGATCCGCTCGACGAGGATGACTGGTCGGGCTGGTCAGCACTCACCGAGCGCTTGGGCGCACAGGTGCAGATCGTCGGTGACGATATTTTTGTCACCAATCCACAGCGGTTGCAGCGCGGCATTGATGCCGGAGCAGCGAATGCACTACTGGTGAAAGTCAACCAGATCGGCACGCTCACCGAGACTCTCGATGCGGTCGATCTCGCGCATCGCAGCGGTTACCACTGCATGATGTCGCACCGCTCCGGAGAAACCGAGGACACCACCATCGCGGATCTGGCCGTGGCCACCGGATGCGGTCAGATTAAGACCGGCGCGCCAGCGCGATCGGAGCGCGTCGCGAAATACAACCAACTATTGCGTATCGAAGAAAATCTTGATGATGCCGCTCGTTATGCCGGCCGGTCGGCTTTTCCACGCTCTGCCGCGAAAGGCAAGTAGCCACTGATGTCCGATAGTTCTCACCGTTCGTCGCGAGCCGGCGGTGCGCGCTCAAGCGCCCGAGGATCGGCGCGTCACAAGCCTGCGGTGACCAGTAGGTCGGCCGGTCGGGCTCGATCGACAGCATCGCGAGCCGGTTTGCGCCCTGGACGAAAGGCGACCATGCGTTCGAGCTCGCTGCGGCGTACGGCTGCGCAGCCGATGCGATCGACCTCAAGCGGCGCAAGTCGAGCTAACCGTCGGCCGGGCGGGATCACCGGCCGGGCGTTGTTGCTGGGCGGATTAGTGATCGCCGTGGTTCTCTTGCTCATCTTGCCGGTGTCGAACTACCTGCATCAAAAATCGCAGATCGACTTATTGCAGCAGCAAATCGCCGCGAAACAGGCAGCTATCAGCAAGCTCAACGACCGCAATACCCTGCTCGACGATCCCGCCTATATTGCTTCGCAGGCGCGCGAGCGGCTGAATTACATCATGCCAGGTGAGAAGGTCTACGTCGTTTCAGATAATGGTCCTGCCTCTGTGACGGCGAAAGACAAAAAGGCTGGGGCGCAGCAGAAGCAGAAGGCTAAAGGCTCAGCGCTAGCGAATCTCAGTGATGCGATCAGCAAGGCCGATCAGGCCAAGTGAGCCCGCTCCACGACGACGCTTCCCCGCTTAGGCAGGACGATCTGCGAGCGGTGCATCACCAGTTGCGGCGCCCTCCGCGTGCCATGCAGGCCGTCGCCCATCGATGTTCCTGTGGCCTACCCGATGTCGTGCAGACCGCACCACGGCTGGCGGATGGAACCCCGTTCCCGACCTTGTATTACCTCACCTGCCCCAAGGCTGCTTCAGCCATCGGCACGCTGGAAGCGAGCGGGCTAATGAAGCAGATGACTGATCGACTCGGCTCCGACCCACAGCTGGCTGCCCGATATCGTCAGGCGCACGAGGCTTACCTTGCTGCTAGAGATGCAATCGAACCGATCGGGACAACCGTGACCGCGGGTGGGATGCCTGACCGAGTGAAATGTTTGCACGTATTGGTTGCGCACTCATTGGCTGCAGGTCCCGGGATCAATCCGCTCGGAGACGAGGCGCTCGCTTCGCTACCGGACTGGTCTTGCGGGCAGCGTTGCATAGATACCGACGCACCGCTCCCACGCGGCAAGAAACGCGCCGCACGATGACGGCGAGCAGGGCGCGACTGGCAGCCATCGACTGCGGTACCAACACGATCCGGTTGCTTATCGCTGACGTCGCCGATCAGAAGATCACCGAAGTATGCCGCAGTATGTATACGAACCGTCTCGGCCAGGGCCTCGGGGCCACCGGTCAGATTAGCGCCGAGTCGCTTCAGCGGACCCGATCAGCGCTCATAGAGTTCCGAGCTGCGATAGACGAGTTCGGGCCGCAGGCGGTCAGGATGGTGGCCACTTCGGCGTCGCGTGATGCTAGCAACCGCAGTGATTTTGTACGCCTCGCCGAACAGATCGTCGGGGTGGCCCCGGAGGTGATCACCGGTGATCAGGAGGCGGCGCTATCTTTCGCTGGCGCGACGAGTGGTCTAGGCGACGCCGTTTGCAGGTTAGTAATCGATATCGGCGGCGGTTCAACCGAGTTCGTAATCGGTGACACGGTGGTGCGTTCGTCAAGGTCAACTGACGTTGGCTGCGTCCGATTGACCGAGCAGTACTTCAAAAATGATCCGCCGACGCCGGACCAGCTCGCACACGCTCGTGCGGCGGTTACTGCAGCGATCGCCCAGGCTCGGTCGCAGGTGGATTTCGATTCCGCGCTCGAAGTGGTTGGCGTCGCTGGCACCATCACCACGATGACGGCGATAGCACTCGGGATTGAAACCTATGACTCCAAGGCGATCCATCGATCAACGATTAAAGCGAGTGAGATCCGCGATATAGCTTCAAAGTTGACCACACTCGGTCATGACGAAAGAGCTGCAATTCCGACGATGCATCCAGGCAGGGTCGATGTCATCGCCGCAGGTGCAGTGATTCTCGAGGCAGTCGTCACTGAGTTGGGAATCGATTCTGTGATCGCGAGCGAGACTGACATTTTGCACGGTATCGTGCTGTCGATCGTGTCCTAATAGCGAGGCTATCCACACAGTCGGTCGATATTCACAAGGGCGTCCTAATCCAGTGCCAGATCGTTCAGAAACTTCTTATGGTCAGCTCACTATCGGCTTTGATAAGGAGAGTCTCGGTGGCTGCGCCCATTACTTATTCAACTGTAGTTGCTGCCGCTGGCGGCGACCCTCATGAGATCGCATTGCCAGTACTGACTGCAAACGCGAGCGAGGTCGAGGCGCTGGGCGCGCTGTTTTGCAGTGCCTCGGATCGGACCGATGATATCGAAAAATGGGCGACCGATGGCTATCTCACCGCCATTACCGCGGCAGTTATTGCTGATGCGACCCCGATGGATCTGATGACGGAGGTCGTCGAGTCACAAAAGACACTTGGCCTGGGCAACGGTAGCCTATCGCTTATCGGTGCTTCGATGTACGAGATCGCGGCGCGGATTCCCGTCGTTCAGCAGCAACTCGCCGAAAATATCACCGCAGCGCATCAGGTGGTCGAGCTGACATTTGACGCCTACGAATTCGCCATCGCTGGACAGTCCGATCCGCTCATCATTGAGCAGCTCGGGACACAGTGCTGGGCTAGTGCAGTGGCGCAAATGGGCCCGATCGTCGCGCAGGCTGAGGCTATTGTCCAGTCCTACGACGAGTTCTTGACCGATCGGCTTTCGCTGCTGCGAGTGAACTTCGACTACCTCGCACCCAAATCGCTGAGCGACGGTGCAGGCCCTGCTCGTAGCGCCCAGATGCTGCATTTGATTGAGCAGACACCTAGTCCCACCACCTCGCCCAAAGTGGTCAGTTCGTGGTGGGCTTCATTGTCGACCGCTGATCAGGTGACGTTGATGAGTCAGAGTGGTTCAGCGCTCGCCCTCCTGCACGGACTTCCTGCGACTGTCTATAACGCGTTGAATCGTCGCGAGGTTACCGACATGCTCGTCAGTCCCAAAGAGCTCACAACTGCGCAGAAAGTGGCGAAGATTGACACTTTTATGGCGACGAACTTTCCGGGTCTAACCCCTAATGAGGTGCTTGAAGGGCCGAAAAGCGCGCCGCTGATGGCTAAGTTTCCGACGCGCGTCGGCCAGCTGCAGACGCTGATGCGCGAGGTAGCCGGCACTAGCTCGGCCCGCGTCGTTCAGCAAAGTCTTGCCAACGGATCGGCATCAAAATACCTTCTTGAATTTCACCCGGATACGAAACGTAATGATGGGATTGACGATAGTCAGGTGGTAATTGCCGTTGGCGATCCGGACAGTGCCGATAACTTGGTGGTTGAAGTGCCGGGTACATCCAATAGTGCGCAGGATTCCCCAGCACTTGTCGCGACAGCCAAGCAAACCCAATTAGCGATGAATTCTAAGGATGGCGGTGCCGCCAACGCAGTCATTGCATACATGGGTTACGACGCGCCTGACACATTGACTGCTGCGGTCTCACCGGAGTACGGCAAGTACGCGGCGGCGGCGTTGAGCGCAGACTTGCTCGGATATGACACCGCGAACTTAGCCGTGGACGGCAAGT
>JBDTCL010000126.1:0-9915 GCA_039923595.1 Antricoccus sp.
ACCCCCACCGAACAGCACCCAGAACCGCATCCACACATCCCGGCCCACCCGATAAGGACCACCAGCTGAAGACCCCATCGCACACTCCCACACTCAGAAGCGTTGCAACGACCAATTGAATCCACCAGCCCGCAGCGTATGCATAAGTACCGCAAGTGATGAACGCGCGTCACGTTCGCACACGCTCTTTGGCTCAAGCGTGTCTTAACCTGACGCGCGTGAGTGGTTTAGGTCAGATAGCTACGCATTGGATCTTCTCGAAGCGCGCCCAATCGCACTAGCTCCGCAGCTCGTTTAGCCGCTCCCGAGGCCCTCGCCGCTTGTCGCCGTGCCGCTATCCGAGAAGTGAATGCACCGGTCGATGCGTAAATTTCCGTGGCATTTAGCCGGAGCAACATAAGACCCCGGTCATAAACAAAATCGGACTTGCGCGAGTCGCGCTCACGTTGCGCAAGCCCAGCGTGGTGTTGGCTATCTATCTCGATTATCAGCCCTGCGCTCAGGTCGACGAAGTCGTACTCGTATCCGGCGTTTGTTACCTCCAATGTCGCGTTGATCATCAACATCTCCAGTTCGGGGGCTACCTCGGTCAACCACCGGACCCGAAACCGCGACTCCAGCATGGAGCGAGAACGAATCGTCGTCAGCGGCAGCGCTGCCTGGACACGCGGATTCCCGCGGTATCTGGGGTGTTGCCGGAGGTACTGCTCGATGATGACCGATGGCACGGCGTGCCGATTATCAACACTCGCGAATCGGTCGAGAACTTGTACGGCCTCGACTAGAGATTTAGCTAGTCGCGCGGTGTCGTACGCATTGCGACCAGAACTCGCCACGGCGATTCCCTCGATGTATTCGCGATCGGCAATAGGCAGGTCAGATCGGAGCACGTCAAAGCCTGGTGCGCTCGCGCCAGCATTGCGGGGCAGATAGATCGGGATCGGTGCCAATTGCGGGTCCAGCGGCGCCAAGCCGGTGAGCCCAGAGAGCTCCGCGGCTGCCCAGCTAGCGAGAACTGCTGCTGGCGGCATCATCGGAGCGAGCAGCCGGATCCGCTCGGTCGCGGTCACCCCTTCAATGTCAAGTGACGTCCATATCCCACGCGCTATTTGCTTCAATCTGCCATCTGCAAACATGCGATTGCCGCAACCAATGTTCAACCACTCGCGGCGCGTTCCAATATGCGGTGTATTCAGCCTGGAGCCGACGGTGCTGGCCGTCAGGGCGTCGCATCTCATGGCTCAACAGTGCCGAACCACGGCCGAATGACAGTCGCGCGAACCGAAACTGTGGAAAAGAGCGTGACTTATCCACAGCCACGGATGGTGTGTTGACCAGGAAGGACCGCGCGCGTCAGGATCGCACACGCAACTTGCATTTAGCGTGTGCGAACCTGACGCGCGTGCCGGTAGTGTTCTGCGGGTGAGTAAGAAATCTGATCGTCTCCGCAAGAACGCCATCGCTTTCGCAGAATCCGGTTCGCCGAAGACCGACCGGGTGCGGCCGAAGCGGGATCTGCGCCCGGTGGTCGTCCGCAGCTTCGAAGGCACCCCGAGCGAATGCGATTGGGTGGCGCTGCGTGAGCTTGTACCCTCGGCATCGGCACCGCTAAAACTTCGCGATAAGAAGTACGCAGACCGGACCATCACTTTGGCGAGTGTGCTCCCGAGCGCTGCTCCGGCGTTAGTACGCGATAACGGCGAGATCCTGATTGCGGCGCAAACCACTATCCCGTCACCGGATCCTGGACGCGATATCGCCCACGCGCTTGTTCAGGCACTCGATGCCGAGCCTGGCGCAGTGCTGCCTTACCAATCAGCGGCCGCCGATGGCCCGACGCTGCCCGAGTTACTGAGTGATGAACCGCTTACGATCACCGTTCACCAAGATTTTGGCTTTTGGGTTGAAGACCTAGAGAGTCAGTCCGCTGAAGTCAAAGCCTCGATGAAGAACGCCAACGAGACGGTCTTTCCCACGGCTCGGTTGACCTCAGTGCAAGCTGCGTACTGGTGCGCGCCGGGACCGAAGGCGCACGTGAGGTGGCCGATGCCGTATGCCGAAGACGAACTACTGATCGCGTTGGCCCGCATCGCCGCGGCAGGAGAACTGCACTTAGGCGAGGACACTCGGTTCGCTGGGCAGTTCCGCGTCCACGGGCTGCTCGTACCTGTCTGGGATGTGCCCATCGATGCCCATCAGGACGAATTTGAAGAGCCAGCTCGCGCTATGCAGGCCAAGATTGAGGCCGCATTGGCGATCGACGAACCGCTCAATGATGCCGAACGCCGTAGCCGCGCCGGCATCATTGGTCGCCAGGTTACGCTGCGTTAGCGCGGCTCAACGCGGCCGCCATGGCCGCGAAAGTCTGTTCCATGACCGGCCGCGGCGTCGCGAAGTTGTAACGGATACAGCCCACTCCTACTTTGCCGCAAGCGGCCCCATCAACGAGTGCGACGTCGGCATGCTCAAGGAAGAAGTCGCGCGCGTTTCCCTCAATCCCAAGATCGTTCACGTCGATCCAGGCGAGATAGGTCCCCTGCGGAGAGATGTACTTCGCACCCGGCAGGTGTTTTTCGATCAGCTCGCCGAGCAATGTCCGGTTTCCTTCTAGGTACTCCATCACCTCGCCGAGCCAGCTCGCACCGTCACGGTAGGCCGTCGCATTTGCCGCTACTCCGTGATTGGCGGCACCATGGGAGGCAAAGAAGCCGATATCGACGAACTTCTCGCGATCAGGATCGTTGGAGAGGATCAGCTGTGCACACTTCAACCCAGGGAGATTCCACGCCTTCGACGCGGACGTGGCCGTAACTGTGTGACCCGCCGCAGTGGAATTAATCGAGGCATAGGACACATGCTTAGCATCTGAGAAGACCAAGGGTGCGTGAATCTCGTCGGAGAACACCCGCCCGCCGTGTTTATCAACGATCTGCGCAACCCGCTCCATTTCAGCAGGCGTATATACCTTGCCGATCGGATTGTGCGGATTGCACATAATAAATAATCCGCCACCATCAGCAAACGCTTGATCGATCCCGTCGTAGTCCAACTCCCAGCTAGTCTCGGTCTGGATCATCGGGACCTCAATGATGTCCCGGTTGTACATGCCGGGCACCTTGAAAAAGGGCATATAGGCAGGGGTAGGTAGCACCACCTTTGAGCCCGGCGGACAGTAATGTTCCAGGGCGACCTCCAACCCCTTGATCACATCAGGCAATGCTGCGACCGAATCGACGTCGAACTCCCAGCCGTAATGCGACGCGTACCAATCGCGAGTGGCTTCTTTCATCTCGCTGGCCAGCCAGGCAGGCAAGTATCCGAAAAGTCCCTTGTCGTTGAGCGAGTTCAACGCTTTCGAGATTGGCGGCGCAACGCCAAAGTCCATTTCTGCAACGAATGCGCCAATCGCATCCGGGAACTTGCTCCATTTGACGCCACCGACCTCGCGTAATGACTCGACAGTTACCTCGTCGTACGACATATATTCACCCTGACTTTCGTTCGGACTTATCGGCGTCGTCGCCGATCTCATTGAGATAGTTATAAATAGTGAACCGAGTGACTTTCAACGATGCGGCGATCATCTCGACAGCGTCGCGTAAGAGAAACATTCCGCGGGATTTCAAGCTCCTTACCACTTGGATCTTGTGCGGCTTCTTCATCAGCTCGACCGGCACTCCGACATCGGCGATCGCCTTGCCGATCATGATCGACGCGAGCTCATCGAGATCTTTGACAAAGGACTCCGACGCCGTACCGACGCTGACAACCGGGACTTCGGGAGTGCGGCCGAGGAACGACTGAGCGACTCGTTCAACAACGGACCACGCAGAAATATCGCTATTAATACATATTGCTGCAACCGCGTTCCCAGCAATATCCCGAATTAGCATCGTAGCTGATCGTAACTGCGTCCCGTCAGGAAGGCTCGAACTGTATCCGATCCGATGATCTTGGTTGCCGTGCACCAACTGTTCTAAAAGCAGGTCCGTTGCCGGGTCGCCCACGCTACGCCCGGTGACATTGCCGTGGATGGCCACAATCGAGTTTGGAAGCAAACTTAAATCATGCAGGACCACTTCTGTCGTCAGCGGGAGAGACTGCCCGATCGGTTCAACGAGACTTTTGAATACCGACAGCAGACGCTCGCCGTCCATCGTTGCGGCAAACCGGGGTGCCAGTGCTTCGGTCGTCTTCGACCGTGAACGTTGCGATACCAACACTGCTCCTAAGTAGTAACCACACCGGCGGGCTAAGACCTTTGAGGCAGCGGTCGAAGCCGTGATCCACGATCCACCTCACGCCGCTATTGAGTCAACAGTTGGTTAAAATTTCGGTCAAACTCTATCCATTCAAGGAGTTGCTATCTGTGCATTCAACAAGCTGTGTATCTCGACAAGTGGACCATACGCGTGTCGGCCACCGCGAATGGGAATGCATAGACCGTTTGCCGCCTCAGCGCTAACGTTCGCAGTAGCAACGCGAAATAGAGGAGTCAGTATGCATCTGTACTACGCCAATCGAGTGCTCGATACCGATCCTGTTCGCATTACCGAACGAGCAGTCTTGGCCGTCGAGAATGGCACGATTTCGTGGGTCCGAAACCAATCAGAGATCGATTCATCGCTCGACGGTGTGCAGAGGACAGATCTCGGCGACGTCACGCTGATGCCGGGACTCATTGATGCGCATGTCCACCTCGGGTTTGACGGCGGCCCGAAACCGGTAGAGCGGATGATGCGCGAATCTGATCCCGAGCAGCTCGCGTTAATGCTCAAGAGCGCTCGCGAATTGCTTAGCGTGGGTGTCACCACAGCTCGCGATCTCGGTGCACGCAGTTATCTCGACGTCGTCGTCCGTGAAAGCATCGCCAACCAGGATGCTCGCGGTCCGCGAATGATCACCGCTGGATCACCATTGACACCGACCGGCGGGCACTGCTGGTATATGGGCGGTGAGGTCGACAGCGACGACGACATTCGGCGGATGATTCGCAACCACCACAAACATGGGGTCAACCAAATCAAAGTGATGTCGACCGGCGGCTTCATGACGGCCGGCTCCGCGCCCTGGTATGCGCAGTTCACTGAAGCCCAGCTACGAATCATGGTGGACGAGGCGCATCGCGTCGGCAAGCGGGTCGCCGCGCACGCGCACGGCACCGAAGGCATCGAGCGCGCGCTGACCGCCGGCGTCGACACCCTCGAACACTGCTCGTTCACCACGACGGACGGGCACCGCACCTTGGACCCCGAGCTCGCTGATCGGATTGCCGCCTCCGCGGTTTATGTATCCCCAACCGTCAACTTTCGAGCACCCGCCGTCCAAGAAATTTTGGGCACCAAGGACTTCAGCCTACGGATCGCCGGGTTATACGAACGGGGCGCGAAAATAATTGCGAGCACCGACGCTGGCATCGATAACACGCCCCATTATGGATATGTTGCGGGTCTAGAGGCGATGAACCACTTCGGTCTGCCGGTAAAGGAGACGCTTCAAGCCGCGACGTCACGGTCGGCGAAAGCACTTGGACTCACGGGTCAAGTCGGCACGCTCACGCCGGGAGCGAAGGCTGATTTGATCGCCGTTGGTGGTAATCCGATCGAGTCATTAGCGGCGCTGCACGATCTGCGTTTTGTCATGACCGAAGGCGTGCCTTTCATCCCTGACCAGTTGCCTGAACTGCAACCAGTCGATCCTTCTTTCGTGCCGCTCTCGTTAACAGCAGGGGCTGCTGAGATCCTCTCTCGCGACGCCACGTAGCCATAAGCGACAATATCGGTATACCTAAATGCCAGAACAACGTTAGGGCGCAATGACCTCTCGAGAACAGCCGACCCTGAATTCCGGTGGCGCCAGCACGTCGCGACCCGTTCAGTCTATTAACGTTCCTCTCGAAGCTTTTCCTGAATCGGCGATGACAGCGACGGGGACAGTCGATCCGGCGTACCGTCCGAACCAGGTTCGGCTAGCGCTGGCCCAGCTATTTTCCGGTCTCGGTATCGCCTCCGGTGTCGCTGTCGGCGGCTTGCTCACCGAGCAGATCTCCGGCAAAGAAGAACTCGCCGGTCTCGCGCAGACTTGTACGGTCCTGGGCGCGGCCATCGTGGCACTGCCGCTAGCGCGACTCGCGTTCTCTCATGGCCGGCGCCGCGCCCTCACTCTGGGCTTCGCGATTGGTTGTGCCGGCGCGGCTTTGATCTTGGTCGCCGCCGCGATTTCGTTCTTGCCGTTGTTGTTATTCGGTATGTTGCTCTTCGGTTCGGCGTCAGCCACCGGCCTGCAATCGCGATACGCAGCGACCGATCTCGCTCCGGTGCATCATCGTGGACGAGCCATGGCGATCGTGATCTGGGCGACGACGGTTGGCTCGGTCGCAGGACCAAACTTGTCCGAGCCGGGCGCTCGTCTGGGCCAATCGATCGGCATGACCTCGCTGGTCGGACCGTATTTATTCTCCGTCACTGCCTTTGCACTTGCCTCCATCGTCGCCAGCACGCTGCGCGCGCCACGCGTAAGTCATGCCACGGTGCGCGCGCGACCGAAGATCCGGCACTGCCTGGCCGCGGCCGGCCGCAGTCGCAACGCAACCTTCGGTCTCATCGCGATCGTGACCGGTCAAATGATGATGACCTCGGTCATGGTGATGACCCCGATCCACATGAATATGGAGGGCATGGCGCTGCATCTCATTGGCATCGTAATCAGCCTGCATATCCTCGGGATGTACGGTCTATCACCGCTGTTCGGGTGGCTCACTGACAAGCTTGGTCCACGAATGGTGATTGGCATCGGCATGGCGCTCTTTGCGATCGCTTTTTCGGTGGGCATCCTCGATGCTCAATCGACCTCAAGTATGCCGCGGATCTCGACGGCCCTATTCATCCTTGGCACCGGTTGGTCTGCTTGTCTTATCGCTGGATCGAATCTGCTGTCAGATTCGGTCGCGGAGGATCAACGCGTACCGATGCAAGGTGCTGCGGATGCGCTGATGAACTTCGGCGCCGCTGGGATTGCCGCCATCGCGGGTCCTATCCTCACCGCTGGCGGATTCTTGTGGATCAACCTCACCGCAGCGTGCATTCTGGCCGTTCTCGCCATCGCCGGTGGACGCGCCCTCGTCGGGCAGAGTTCGTCCTAAACTAGTGCACATGTCACGCATTGCGAGCCTGGTTACTGATGCGGTTCTGGTGGTTGTATTCGCGGTGATCGGTATGAGCTCGCACAGCGAGACACTCTCAGCGGCAGGCATCTGGCATACCGCGTGGCCGTTCCTTGCCGGAGCGGCGATCGGCTGGGTCGTCGTATTGATCACTCGCCGTCCGGGTCCCGGATTGCTAGCCGGTGGCATCGTGTGGGTCAGCACCGTGGTGCTGGGTTTGATCTTCAGGCACCTATCGAATCAAGGATTGTCGATGCCGTTCCCGATTATCGCCGCCGTCGTGCTTGCGGTCTTCCTGCTGGGTTGGCGATTTGTGGCCCGACTTATGATGAGCCAAAGGGCACGTCGGCCCAAGGTTGGCGTGTAACGATCACTGTCGTACCAACGAGGGGACGCCATGCAGGGCTTAATGCAGGATTATCCACTGACTCTGGTGAATATTTTTCACCGCACTGAGCAGCTGTATAGCGATCATGAGATCGTCACCGGTGGGCCGAACCCGAGCCGTTTCACCTATGGCGAGTGGGCCCATCGCACCCGCAAACTGGGATCGGTGCTTGACAAACTTGGCGTCAGCGCTGATGGTCGCGTTGGCTCGTTCTGCTGGAATCACGTCGAGCATCTGGAGTTGTACTACGCCGTGCCGTGCACCGGCCGGGTGCTGCATACGATCAATATCCGACTTTTTCCCGAGCAGATCACCTACATCACCAATCATGCCGAAGACGAAGTCATCTTTGTCGATCGTTCACTACTGGGCACTCTGCTGCCGCTCATCGACACCTTCAAGACAGTTCAAAAGTATGTCGTGATCAACGATCTGCCCGATGGCGCCGACGCCGCAGCAATCCCTGACGACGGCCGTTTCTTCGACTACGAAGAACTTCTCGTGGATGCCGAACCAGCAGAGTTCTCGGTGACCGACGAGAATCAGGCAGCGGCGATTTGCTACACCTCTGGCACCACCGGTAACCCAAAGGGCGTTGTCTATAGCCATCGCTCCATGTGGTTGCATGCCTCAGCGGCGACCTCGACCGCGGGCACCGACATGCGCCCGGACGATGTCCTGATGCCGATTGTGCCGATGTTTCATGCGAATGCGTGGGGGTTTGCTCATGCGGCGCCGATGATCGGCGCCAAGCTAGTCTTTCCCGCATCGGATATGAGCCCGGCTGGTGTTGCCAAGCTGATCGAAGAAGAAAAGGTGACACTCGCTGGCGGCGTACCGACGATCTGGCAAGGCATTGTGCCGATATTTGACAAGTTTGATTTCTCGCACCTGAAACGTATCTTGTGCGGTGGTTCGGCGGTTCCGTCAGCGCTGATCGTGGCATGGCGCAAGGTCGATGTGCTTGTCTGGCAGGCCTGGGGAATGACGGAGACCAACCCGGTCGCGTGCGGTGCCAATATCGATACGCGCGACGCTGGGCTCTCTGAGGACGAGTTATTGCCCAAACGTGCTCGCGCTGGCACACCGTTCCCGGGTGTTGACTTCCGGATCGTTGAGCCCAATAGCACAGACCCGGTCGCGTGGGATGACGAGAGCACCGGTGAGCTTCAGATCCGCTCGCCATGGGCAGCGCGTGACTATTACAATCCGGACGCGGGCGTCACGCTCCTGACTGAGGATGGCTGGATGTCAACAGGTGACGTCGCCGCGATCGATCCATTCGGGTCGGTACGTATCGTCGATCGCACCAAAGATCTAGTGAAATCCGGAGGCGAGTGGATTTCATCGGTCGACATCGAAAACTTGCTGATGGGTCATCCAGCGGTCAAGGAGGCGGCGATCGTGGGCATCGCACATCCCAAGTGGGACGAGCGGCCAATTGCGTGTGTCGTGCTGGCGGAGGGCAAAAGCGTGACTGCTGATGAACTGCGTGAGTACCTTGCGCCGAAGATCGCCAAGTGGTGGATGCCGGATGCTTTTGAGTTCATCGACGAGGTGCCTAAGACCAGCGTGGGCAAATTCTCGAAAAAGGATCTGCGGACCCGGTTCGCCGACTATAAGCTCGACTAGCGGTCCTTGGCCCCGAGCCCTAGTTGGGCGTCCGATTTCATGTACCTAGTCCCGAGGTGATTACATCCGGGCCATAACCTATTCGCAGTCTCGGTCGAACTAGGCACGGACGCTCGATGCTGGTATCGACGACCGCGAAGAGGCGGCAAGCCCGAATTCCTGCGGCACGGCTTTAACGGCTATTGGTCGGGGCGGATCACCGACGAGCACCGCCTCGCGTACACGGTTTCCGGCGATCAGATCCGCATCGCGGCATGTCAGTACACTATAAAAACTGATACGGTAGCGCGCTAGATCACGGTGGGGGCGGCACCGTTGTCGGCGATCATCGCCTTGCCATTGGCTTGCCAGGCCTGCATTCCGCCGTCCACATTGACTGCGTTGAAGCCGTTTGCGTTGAGCCACTGGGTGACCTTGGCTGAGCGGCCACCACTGCGGCAAAAAACGTAAAGCGGGTCACCTTCGGGCAGCACGCCAAGGCTCTGTGGAACTTGCGCCATCGGGATATGGGACGCGCCTTCGATGTGGCCGGCCTGCCATTCGTCGTCTTCGCGGACGTCAAGAATGACGGCATCGGTCTCGAGCTGGTCCACGGTGGTCTGCGGAATATCAGTCATGAACTCATCGTCCCACACCGGGGTTGCGGTATATTTTCCACCATTTAATCTGGAGGGACTGATCGGTCATGGCCACGACAACTAGGCGTACGTATGGGCAATTCTGCCCGGTCGCG
>JBDTCL010000127.1:0-4841 GCA_039923595.1 Antricoccus sp.
ACAAGCGCGTACTCCCTAGGGGCAAGCACCTCGTTCCGGGGCGCGTACCGTTCCTCACTCTGAGGGCGAGCTCAGGATGGCCTGGTTCAGCGCGATCATCACTTCCCGGGCGATAATTGCATCTTGAGGCGCAGCCCGGGCACGCAATTCCTGATTCCAGCGGGTCGGTCAGCTGGGACCGGCCACTAACTCCTCTAGCGAGGAAATCGGAACTTTAGTGCCTCGTCTTGCCAAGACTGGCGGCGTCTGCGTCACGGAACCGACCGAAGGTACGCCCTCGACAAGATCAACCAAAGGCAACGAAGCAAAATGGGCTGAGCTGACCGGTGACGTTTGTTCAAGTTGCTGATCGTCGTCGGTACCCCTTATACCGGCGGCAAGGGTGTCCGTCCTCGATGACCAGGTCTGGCCGCAGGTTATCGCCCTTTAGCAGTCAGGCTCTACACTTTGATCCATGACCGACCTGCCACAGGACCACGATTACCGCCGCGATTTCGCTGCCGCCCTCGATCGAGACAACCCGCTGCGCGATGCTCGGGATCAGTTCGTGATCGCAGATGAGACGATCTATTTCGATGGTAATTCGCTCGGACGGCTTCCGAAAGCAACAGCGGGGGCGTTGAACGCACTCATCGATGAGGAATGGGGCCGTAGCCTGATCCGCTCTTGGCCAAGCTGGCTGCAACGCTGCGTCGCGGTCTCAGACCAACTCGGCCAGGTCGTCCTTGGCGTTGAGGCGGGACAGGTCGCGGTGTGTGACTCGACCACCATTAACTTGTACAAGGTCCTTGATGCTGCGTGCGAACTACGGCCAGATCGTAAAACAATCTTGATCGAGCAAGACAACTTCCCCACGGATCTATACGTTGTCCAAGGGATCGCGCAAGCTCGCGGGATGACCGTTCGGCTTATCGACTCCGATATCAATAACGGAGTTTCCACCGAACAACTGGCCGTGCTGCTCAGTAACGACACCGCGGTCGTGGTGTTGTCCCATGTCGGCTATCGCTCGGGAGCGCTAGCGGACATGGTCGGCATTACCGAAGTGGTTCACGAAGCGGGCGCGCTGATGATCTGGGATTTGAGTCATTCTGCTGGCTCGGTGACGATTCCGTTGGCAAAGTCCGGTGCTGATTTCGCCGTCGGTTGCACCTATAAATATCTCAACGGTGGTCCTGGTGCGCCGGCTTACCTGTACGTGCGACGCGACCTGTTGAAGTCGGTTCGACAGCCTATTTGGGGCTGGTTTAGCCAGCAAGATCAGTTCGCGATGGATTCCACATATACGCCGGTGACGGGCATCGCCAAATTCACGACAGGCACACCCAACATGCTGGGCACCACCGCCGTCGGGACGGGTTTGGACACCATCGCCTCAGTCGGCATCGAAGCGGTCGAGGAAACGGGGCAACTACTCACCGGGTACGCGCTCATGCTCGCCGAGCGCTGGCTCACTCCGCTCGGTTTCACCGTCGCCTCACCTCGTCAGGCAAGTCGCCGCGGAGCTCACCTGACCCTTCATCACGAAGCCGGATGGCAGATCTGCCAAGCAATGATTGCCCGCGGGGTCGTGCCAGATTTTCGAACTCCGGACCGGGTTCGGCTCGGATTTGCCCCGGTGACCACGTCGTATACCGACATCTGGGACGGTTTCCAGGTCATCGTGCAAATCGTTGAAACCGGTGAATACAAATCGTTTCCCACTGAGCGCGCTCAGGTCACCTAGCCCGCGCAATTTGTTAGCGCTCGAAGTCGAGCGCTAACAGAACATCGGGGTGTAGATTTTGCGCGGACGACCAGCGTGCGCAGTGCGGACCTCTTGCACCCTAACGGCGCCGCTTCGCTGCAGCTCGGCGAAAACCTGAACTAGTCGCGCCCGCGTCCAGCCGAGACGGTCCTGCAGTTGCTGATCTGAGGCACTCGAGGGTCCAAGTGATTGCAATTCGGCGAGCAACATCGTCGCTGGGCGCGACAACAGTTGCGCGATCTGCGCACGAGCGAACGCATCTCGATGAAGTTGCGCAACGGTACCGAAGTTCAACACCAGTTGACGTGCAGCGCTCACCAGAGCCCTCGGATTGCCCTCGCCGACATCGACGACCGCCCGTAGACCGGCCGCATCCAGCTCTGCTTTTGTCGTCCGCCGGCGTATGAGGCTGGCCGCCTCGACATCGGTCAGTGCAGGCAGGACAAGCACTAAGTCGAAGAACGCAGTTGCTGGCGACTGCAAAAAACGCGCCTGTTCGTGTGTGCTGCAAGCGACTACCCAGGTGATGGGAACCGCCCAGATCTCGTCACGACTGTGCCCAAATGCCTCATACCCCAGCTCTGGAGCGAGATTGTCAACCAGGGCAACAATGCGTTGCGACAGGTTCGCGTAGCGCGAAAACCGAGCATAAGGCGATGATCGCCCAACGACCGCGACCGTAGGGGTCAGATCCCCCGCGACCTGCTCAAGCAAGCTTTCAACCGAGCTCAGGCCAGCGGCATTGATAAATCGTGCTCGACCGGGCTGTCCGTGGTCAATCTGGTGCGAGAGCTGATGAAGCGCCGTTGTCAAACCGCCACCTGGTTCCGCGACGAGAAGCACATTCACATCCCGACTGGCCGCAGCAGATAGCGCGTCGATTTGCCTACTGCGTCCAACGCACAGGAGCCGATCGACGTCCGTGCTGAGCAATGGACGGCCCGACAACGTATTCATAGTCACTTACTTTACTTACAGTAAGTTAAGTAAGCAACGAACTATGCTGCTCCAGGGGGCGTCACCAGGACTGCCAGGTCGAGGTACCTCTTCGAAGTTTCCGCAGAGGGCGGTGAGTGTCAAAGGTGCGTGCTGGGGAGCGCGGCGGTGACACTGGGGTCGTGGTTATCGCGCGCAGCAATAGGCCTAGGCGCAGAACTATGACGCACCATCGAACGGGCAACCGTCTGCAACGTAACCGTGAAGGTCTCGCGTTCGGCGGCGCTGAGCTCGCTGGTAGCGGCCTCAAGCAAGTCAACAAAATCCCGATGCACATCGGCCATCATTTCGTGCGCAAGGGGTGTGAGTTCTAGATAGAGGCTCCGCCGGTCGTTTGGGTGGTCCACCCTGTGCATCAGCCCCGCATCCACCAGACGACGCGAAATGAACGTCACCGCTGCGGTCGTCATGTCCAGATAGAGTGCGAGTTCCTTCGGGGTGACACTGACCTGGGCGGCGACCCGGAAAAGAGCACGGAGTTCACTGGCGGAGAGTTGGGCATCTTGGCCAATTCGCTCGCGGTTGCGCTGCATGACGTTGACGAATTCGACGGCAGCCGCGGGAAAGCCGACAAGGGTGTGGGCAAGCCCGTTATCCGTGCTCACAGCGCCCTCCTTTCCCTTGCGAAACTCCAGTATAACGGCGGCGGCAGAAAAAATAACCCGTATCGTGGCGAACTATTGACTTTATGAGTAACTTAGTCTTTTAGTTACTTCATTCGGAGTTTCTGCAAACGTCCAAGGAGGATCCAGTGATTCCCGACATCATGACGCAGGGGCAGTACGACACTGTCTACAACTTTTTGTCGCTCGTCATCGCGTCTCAATTATTCACCGCGCTGTTTCTGCTGATCTCGCTTCCCCGGATTCTGCCTCGCTATCGACAGGCGATAACGGTCGCGATCATCGTGTGCGGAATCGCGGCCTACCACTACTTCCGCATCTTTGACTCGTTCAAGAGCGCTTTCGTCACGACTTCCAAGGGAGGGACAGGCGATTACACCCAGGCCGCGGGAGCCTCGTTCAATGAGGGATACCGCTACGTCGACTGGTTCCTGACGGTGCCGCTGCTGTTGGTGGAACTTATTGCAGTTCTGGCGCTTGCCCGGAAGGTCCAGTCCGGTCTCCTTAAGCGCCTTGTGCCGGCGGCTGCCCTGATGATCGCGCTCGGCTACCCCGGCGAGATCAGCGGCGAGAACTCCGTGCGGATCATATTCGGTCTGCTGTCACTGATCCCCTTTGCGTACATCCTCTACGTGTTGTTTGTGCAGCTCAGCAAGTCGCTCAGCAGCCAGCCAGTGTCGGTGCGTAACACGCTGAGTCGGCTGCGCTACCTGCTCGTCGTCAGCTGGGTCGTCTACCCGATCGCCTACGTCCTGCCCCTACTCAACATCGGCGGCGCTGATGCCTGGGTCTACAAGCAGGTCGGGTACTCGGTGGCCGACATTGTTGCCAAGGCCGTGTATGCGTTGATCATCTTCAGCGTCGCAAAGATGAAGTCCTACGAGGACAGCCCCGAATTCGCCGTCTTGGAGCGCTCGCACGCCGACGCGGTGAAGGTCGGCAAGTAAGGTCAGATTCTGTAGCCCTCTGCACTTGAGGGCTCCCACAAGAGCGCGCCCTCCCCCAGTTCGGGGTTGGGCGCGCTCTGCGTTGCCCTCGACCATGTCACTCACTGAGGCGGCGGGCTCATGAACTTGGAAAACCCGCTTTGCTTTACTTCGCCAGGGTGGTGGAAGAGCACGGTGTCGGGTCCAGATACCCAGCACACATCATGTTCGGCTCTAATCTGGTTGCGATAGTAAGAACGCCAACTCGGGTGGCATCCTCACTTGGGCCAAGATTGCTTTCACATTTGCGGCCAGAGCGGGAAACTCAGTGGTAAAGGTCGCCGCGATATGCGAGCCCAGACTCAGATTACCCAGTTCTCCGCGAAGCTGCTTTTGCCAATATCGCACCGCGAAGAAGGTCCGCACCGCCGTAAAAATGATTCGTAGTGCGGCCGGGGTCACGCGAATGCCGGGCGTTGATAGGGCGCCAGGTTCGCACGGCTCATGCCCTACAACGATGCTGTTCGATGCTGCACGTAGACGCATAAG
>JBDTCL010000128.1:0-4718 GCA_039923595.1 Antricoccus sp.
AGACGCTCTGGCTCGGTGTCTGTGTCGCCGCACTCCTCGGCCAAATCGGCCTTCCAGGCGGCGGCTTCGGTCACGGTTATGCCTCATCCAATCGAGTGGGCCATAGTGAGATGGCACTGGGTCTGCCTCGATTCTCCCAAGGGCACAACCCAGTTCGGACCTATATTCCGGTTTCCCGTATCGCAGATATGATGCTCAATCCTGGCGGCAGCTACAGCTACGACGGGCACAATCTGACCTATCCAGAGATCAAGATGATCTATTGGGCAGGTGGCAATCCGTTTCACCACCATCCAGACCTGAAGCGACTCCGTTCGGCATTCGGTCGAGCGGAGACTGTCGTGGTTCAAGACTCCATGTGGACTGCGACGGCACGGCAGGCCGACATCGTGCTCCCCGCCACCCTTTCGGTCGAGCGCGATGATCTGGGCGCGGCCGTCACCGAAGACGTGCTCGTTCCGATGCATCGGCTTGTTGCGCCCTACGGCCAAGCACGCGACGATTTCGACATCATGCGCGGATTGGCGCGGCGCCTCGGATGTGAGCAAGAATTCTCAGCGGGGATGACCTCTGGCCAGTGGCTCGAGCAGATGTACACGAAATGGGCAGCGAAGTACCTCAGCCGTGGGCACGAGATGCCAAGTTGGCAGCAGTTCTGGGATGACGGCGTCCCCATCGAGATCGCGAAGACAGACCCTGATCACACCATGCATGCGGAGTTTCGCGAAGACCCTGAAGCGAACCCACTACGAACTCCCAGCGCACGGATCCACTTGCAATCTGACGAGATCGAGGCAATGGGTTACGATGACTGCCCTGGCACGCCAACGTGGCGCGAGCCCACGGATTGGCAAAACCGCGGCGAGTATCCATTTATGATGATCGCCAATCAACCCAAAACACGGCTGCACAGTCAACTCGACGTCGGAGGCTACTCAGCGGCGTCGAAGATCCAAGGCCGAGAGCCGATGCGCATGAATCCCACCGATGCCACTGACCTGGGGCTTGCCGACGGGGATGTCGCGCGGGTCAGTAGCCCGCGTGGCTGGTTGCTCGCCGGAGTGCAACTCTCAGCAGACTTGATGCGTGGTGTTGTCCAACTATCGACCGGTGCGTGGTATGACCCGGATGCTGACGGTAATTGCATCCACGGTAATCCGAATGTATTAACCGAGGATCTGCCCGTCTCGCAATTTTCGCAAGCCAATGTCGGTCAACATACCCAGGTCGCGATTGCAAAATTCGTCGGCGAACTGCCACCAATCACCGTCTGGGCGCCGCCACTGATCAGCGAGCATCGATAACTGCGAAGAATCTAAGGCCGGCGCGCCGCGAGAGCCTGCAGTCGCGCGTTGTAGGCATCCAATTCGGCACCATTGTCGCGATCGGCTTGGCGGTCATACCGTTTCGCCGCCCGCTCCTCTGACCGCGTCCACGCGAAGACAACCGCGAGTAGGACGATCAGCGTCGGCAACTCAGCAAATGCCCACGCGATCGCACCACCGGTGTACTGATCGCTGATCGCGTTGACCCCCCACATTTGAGGACCGACAAAGCTCGTACTGATCACTCCCGAGCTCATCATCAATGAGATGCCGAAGAAGGCGTGGAACGGCATGATCAGGAAGAGCTCGCCGATCCGAACCGGATAAGAGTGCTTGCGCGGTCCAGGGTCAATACCCATTATCGGCCAGAAAAACAGTAGGCCGATGGCCACGAAGTGAATCATCATCAGGTAATGGGTCCAGGCATTGCTCATTGCCCAGTCCAAGATACTGGTGAAATACAACCCGTACAGGCTGATCAAGAATACCGGAATGGAGAAGCCAGGATGGCTGATCACCGCAACAAATCGACTATGCAGGACGCGCAGCAACACGCGGCGAGACTTCGATCGACTCGGCAACGCACGCAGCGCAAGGGTGACGGGAGCACCGAGCAACAAGAATAGCGGCGCCAGCATATTGAGCACCATGTGCTGAGCCATATGAACGCTGAACAGCGCCATGCTGTAACCGCCGATGCCGGTCTCGCTGACCGCAATAATCAACAGCAGCCCGATCAGGAAATTGAGGGTTCGGCCAAAACCCCACTCCACCTGCCGTTTATGCAGTCGAGAGACGCCCCACAGATACAGGGCACCTAAAAAGAGGCAGCCAAAAAGCATGATCGGCACGGGCTGGATATGGATCGAGAACAACCGATCAAAAGTCATTGGCAATGAGGGCATCCACATTGGCCCGGTCATCTCATGCATTAACCTGCGTCCCCTTCCGGCGCGACGATCAGCTATCTCTATCCAGATTACGCACCAAATTGGTCCGCTGCTGTCGGGTCGAGTTATTCACCAACCAGTGCCCTGCGGTACCTTAAGAGTTGGCGATGGATCTCCGCCCTGGGGCACGCCCCACAACCGCCCAATTCGGGCTGATGGTTCCTTCCTCTGGCACCGGAAGGAGACTCGTCTGCGGTGCGAAATGATCACTATCCCGATCTACCGATCGATCCCGATTCCCCCAGTCCGGACCGCCCATTGCACCGTCAACCGTGGGCGATGGCATTGGTTTTCATCGGTGGTGTCTTCGGCACGCTGCTGCGTTACGGTGTCGGTGAGCTGGTGGCGCCTTCTGGCGGTTGGCCGGTCGGCACCTTGAGCGTCAACATCGTTGGTGCCTTTATTCTCGGTGCCCTGCTCGAGGCCCTAACCCGGAGCGGTCCTGATGCGGGCAACCGGCAGCGCATCCGGCTGCTTGTGGGGACCGGACTGTGCGGCTCACTGACCACCTACAGCACCTTCGCCACCGAGATCGCGCTCCTCGGCCGCGATGGGCAGCTCGCCGTTGCAATCTCGTACGCGGTGATCACCGTCATCGGCGGCGCAATTGCGACGTTGGCCGGTATCGCTCTCGGTGCTCTGCGTGCTCGCGCATGATCGCACTTTGGATCGCGCTCGCTGGCGGCGCTGGTGCCCTCTGCAGGTTCGTGCTCGACGGTTGGGGGCGTTCCAAACGGACCGCCATCCTCCCGTGGCCGACTATCGTGATCAATATCAGCGGCTCGCTGCTGCTAGGCGTGCTAATCGGCCTGGTGCCGTTTCAGCATGCTCCCGCGCAGTTGCAAACGATCATCGGCACTGGTTTTTTGGGCGGTTATACGACCTTCAGCACCGCTTCGTTTGAAACTATCCGACTCACCCAACAACGTAGGTACGGCCTGGCACTGGTGACCGGTGTGGGCACTCTCGTGCTTTCGGTGAGCGCTGGAGCGCTCGGGCTGTTCCTCGGTTACGCGCTCTAGCCACAGCAGGTTGGCGTGGAAAGGCCGGCGCAACGTCTTCTTCCCCAAGACATCGCACCGGCCTGGTTCCTATTGAACACGACCGATCGCGTGTAGTGAAGGTGCGACACGCCAGAAGTTAACTGACCGGACGACCGCTGAGATCGGTCGAGATTGCAGACTCCCGAGCGGCCGATATACCGAGCTGCGGCTGTGCGGCAGCCAACTTTGCCCGCAGTAGCTTGCCGCACGTAAGCGAGATTGTTAAGGCGAGCAATCCGGCTGCCACGGTGACGGCGAATGCCGGGCTCTGGCCTCCCCAATCGGCGAGCCGGCCCGCCAAACTAGAGCCAACGGCATAACCAAGACTGGTCGCGCCAGCGAGCATTGTCATCGCCGCGCCGGTCCGTTCACGCGGTGTGATTCGCTCCGCGACGGTGAAAATGGTGATCATGTACGGCGCAACGGCAAGCCCGAGCAGCAGCAGTACCGGCGCGAGGGTGCCTAGGCTGCTGACCAAAAGCAGCGGCGCGGCAAGCGCGAATAGGCCGAAAGAAAACCATCGCAAGCGGGTCACATAACCAATCCGGCGGGGAAGCGATGCCATCAGGATCCCTGCCGCGACGCTGCCGACCCCTAGCAGTGCATGCAGCAAACCAGTCGCCCCGGGAACGCCCGCCAAGGTCGCGAGAACTGACGTACCGGTCTGCGCCGAGCCGAACGTCATCCCGATCACAAGTTGCCCGACGCATAAGGCAACCAGAGCACCAGACCACAATCGACCCTTCGCGGTCATCCCGTCGTGGTGGCCAAGCAGGGCAGCTGATCGATGCAATGCAAATAGAGTTCCGAAAACGGCGAGCAAAACAGCAGCAAGCAGCAACGCGAAGTACGGCGATACAATTGCGATCGCACCGCCAACAAGCGCTGGGCCGAATACGAAAGATGCCTCATCGGCAGCGCCCTCGTAGGAGAATGCGGTGTCAACCAGGTCAGCGCTCTCGTGCCCAGCGTCGGCAATAATAGGTCGCCAGCGGACCCGGGCGAGCGGTCCAACTTGCGGCAACGCCAGTCCGGTTATCGCCGCAATCAACGCGATGATTAACCAATTGAGGTCTGCGGCGGTCGCAGCAACAATTCCCACCATGCCCACCGCTCCGAATAACGATTGGGTCAGCACGACCGACCGTTGGCCGATCCGATCTGCGAGCCCTCCCGCGATAGGCGCACCAATCGCCGAGGCGACAGCGAGCGCACCAGCACAGGCACCGCCGATGCCATAGCTGCCGGTCTCCTGCGCAACGAGCAGAAGGGTGCCGATCTGGCTCATAGCCATGGGAATCCGGCCCACAAATGCAAAGAAGACGAACTGCCATCCCGAATAGGAAAACAGTTGTCGGTATGAAGTAATGGCGCTCACGCCGTGCGCTCCAGGGTCAGGT
>JBDTCL010000129.1:0-2800 GCA_039923595.1 Antricoccus sp.
CCGATGCCAGACGACGGCGCGGACATCCTCGACCTCGGTTGCGGATATGGCGCGATTGCGGCGGTTGCCGCTCGCCGTGGGCCGTCAACCCACGTGGTGGCCGTGGATATCAACGAGCGCGCGCGCGACCTCACCGCGCGAAATGCGCAACGCAGCGAATTGAGCAATATTGAGGTTTGCAGTCCGAGCGATGTCGCTGCTGATCGTGCTTACGATCGAATTTATTCCAATCCACCGATCAGAATCGGCAAGCCCGCGTTGCGTGCGCTCCTGCTGCACTGGCTCACTCGCCTGCGCGATGACGGAATCGCCTATCTCGTGGTCGGCAAGCACCTCGGAGCGGATTCGCTGGCGACCTGGCTCAGTGGTGCAGGTTTCGCGGTTGAGCGCTTGGCTGCGAAGAATAGTTTCCGGATTATCACTGTTACTAAGGAACATCGATGACGCAACTTCGGGGTACGGAGCTTAAGCGCTTACATCGTGGCTGGAAACGAACGGGGCCGCAGCCACTAGCGTTGATCTTGGAGTCGGTTTCCTCTCCGTGGAATGTTGGCGCAATTATCCGGACCAGCGCGGCGATGGGGCTCCGGGAAATGTACCTGGTGGGGGACACGGCGACGCCGCGCTCGCCCAAGACCCAAAAGACTGCGTTAGGCACCGATCGCTATCTCGCCTTTTCGACGTTCAGGGATATTTCTTCGGCGATCTCCCAAGCACGCGCTGACGGCTACGCAGTTATCGGTCTTGAGCTGACTTCGACTGCCGTACCAATGCACACGATCGATCTTGACAGGCCAGTAGCTTTCGTAATTGGGCACGAGGACCGGGGAATTAGCCCGACCGCGCTAGGTGCGTGCGAAACCGTGGGTTATTTGCCGCAGATTGGCAGAGTGGGCTCGCTCAACGTCGCGACCGCTACCTCAATTGCAGTGTACGAAGCACGCCGTCAACACTGGGCTAGTTTGCAGAGCCTCCCGGGTGAAATCCAGGTGGATTGCTAAAACCACGCGGTTAGCCAACTACGCGAATGCCATTGGAATTGGGATATCTCGGTTCCGTTGAGGACCGGCAAGAAGAATCCAAACATCACTACGACAAGTGCGACATAGACCGCGACCACCGACCGACCCCACAATCTGCGCCGCTCCGAATCAGTCTGCTTTCCCATCACATCGCCGAGGCAAAATGTCACGGCCATGATGAAGAACGGCAGGACTGGGGCCATATAGAACATAAACATGGTGCGTTCGGTGTCGGTCAGCCACGATGCCCAGCCGGCAACAATCGCGAGCAAGATGATCATGGCGCGCCAATCGACCCGCGAGTATGCCCACCAGCACATCCATAATCCGGCTAGCGCGAATACCCACCACAATGCTGGGGTACCGATCGGAATGATTGTGCGCATCGTCACTTCGCCGTCGGCTGCGGTGATTGAATCGTTTGCCAGCAGAACCGGTCGACCGCTAAAGAGCCATGACCACGGCTGCGATTGAAATGGATGCGGTGTGTCCAGATGCGTATGGAACTCCAGCCAGGCGCCCTGCATATGCCACATCGAGCGGATCGCTTCAGGGATCCAAGGAAAGTTAGTAGACCGACCCTCGGCCCAGTGTCGGCCCTGGGCAGATTCGCCCATAAACCAGCCGATCCAGGTCGCAAGATAGGTCAGGATCGGGATCACGAGCAGATCCCACAGGGCAGTTGGGAGCGATCGACGCAGTGTGGCAACAAAAGGTTTTTCAACCCCGATCGCCCGGTATGCACCCCAATCCCAGATCACGCAGGCGATTGCGAATACGACAAGAAAGTATGCGCCGCTCCATTTCACTGATGCGTTGAGGCCGAGCGTGATTCCGGCGGCAAGTCGCCACCACCGAAAGCCCACTCGTGGCCCGTACAGTCGGCCACGAATACTGCTGAGGTAACCGCCATCGAGAGTTGCGCGAGCGAGCTGCGCGCGGAATCTGTCACGATCGAGGACGAGGAGGGTGAATCCGAGCAACGTCCAGAACTGCAAGAAGATATCGAGAATCCCGGTACGACTAATCGTGAAGGAAAATCCATCGACCGCCAGCAGTAGCGCTGCGATCAGACCGAAGAAGGTTGACCGGGTCATCCGGCGGACGACGAAACTCATCAGGACGATCGCGCCGCAGCCGGCGATTACACCAGAAAAGCGCCAACCGACTGAGTTATCGCCGAATAGCACCTCACCTACGGCGATATTCCACTTGCCAAACGGCGGATGGACGATGAAGTAGTATCCGCGGTTCTCTTCAAATCCATAGTGCAGCAATTGCGCGGCTTCGGGCGGGTAATATGCCTCATCAAAAATTTGGCGGGCTGGCCAGCTAAGATCGATCAACCGCAGCAGTAACGACGCGCCCGCGATGAGCAACGTAAAGATCCAGGCGAATAGTTTGTCCGTGGGCATCGGGCGAGAGAGCCCAGCCGCTGCATCTGCGCGCCAAGAGTCGATGGTGGTACCAGGTGTCTTAGCGGACTCGATTGACGTCGAGTCGGCTCGCGAGGCTTCAGTCACGGTCGGCACGGCAATGATCGTAGGCTGAGCTGATGTCGAATGGGTCGCAGGGCGCGGTTGGAACACTTCTGATTGCGGGCACACCCTTGGGCAATGTCGATGATGTGTCGAGTCGGCTGCGCTCGGCGATCACAACAGCGACGATCGTCGCTGCTGAAGATACGCGACGTTTTCGTCGTCTCGTAACGAACCTCGGGTTGAGTTGCTCGGCTCGCGTCGTGTCCTATTACGAGCAGAACGAGCAGCATCGCACAG
>JBDTCL010000130.1:0-4755 GCA_039923595.1 Antricoccus sp.
TATCGTTCTCGCAGCATTCGGCCAATTGTGTCGGCCAGGGTCTGCTGATCATCAGTTGGAAGGATCTCCATGTTTGAAATTCTCCTTGTATATCTTCGAAACTCAGAGGCCGAGAATGGCTTTAGAAATGATGCTGCGCTGCACTTCGGATGAGCCACCATAGATGGTGACCTTGCGGTAATTGAAGTACGTCGGAGCCGCATCAAGGCTGCCCTCGGGCAGTTCGCTGAAGCCCTCAGGGACCTCACGTGATTCGCGGAATGGTACTGAGTCAGGGCCGAGGACATCGACGAGCAATTCGGTGATTTCTTGCTGCAGCGCCGATCCCTTGAGCTTCAGGATGGATGAGCGGGGATCAGGGGTACCGTCAGATTTTTTCGCTGAAGCGAGAATCCGCATCGATGTCATCTCTAACGCCGCCAACTCGACCTCGATCTTGGTGAGCTTGGCTGCGAATAGCGGGTCGTTCAGCAAGGTTCCCTCGTCGGTCTTGACCTTGCCAGCGAGTTCTTTCAAGCGGCCGATTTTGACCTTGGAGGTGCCGATCCGAGCAATGCCAGTTCGTTCGTTGCCCAGCAAGAACTTTGCATAGGACCAGCCGGCATTTTCTTCGCCGACGAGGTTTTCCGCGGGCACGTGCACATCGTCAAAGAAAACTTCGTTGACTTCGTGGCCACCATCAATCAGTTGGATCGGACGGACGGTGATGCCGGGGTTATCCATGTCGATCAAGAGGAACGAGATGCCAGCCTGCTTCTTGACATCTGGATTAGTGCGTACCAAACAAAAGATCCAATCCGCGTACTGACCAAGGGTCGTCCACGTTTTTTGACCGTTGACGACATACTCGTCACCTACGCGAACGGCGGTGGTCTTCAGCCCAGCGAGATCGGAGCCAGCATCGGGCTCGGAGAAACCTTGACACCACCAAATATCAAGATTGGCGGTCCCGGGGAGGAACTTTTTCTTCTGCTCATCGCTGCCGAACTGAGCAATTACCGGGCCCACCATTGAGGCGTTGAATGCAAGAGGCGGTGGCACTGAGGCAAGCTGCATTTCTTCAAGCCAGATATGACGCTGCATCGGCGTCCAATCCTGCCCGCCCCATTCGACTGGCCAGTTTGGTACGGCATAGCCAGCCTTGTTGAGGATGCGCTGGGTCGTGATCATGTCCTCTTTGCCGTCAAGTTCGCCAGAGGCGTTTCGGCGGCGGATATCCTCGGGAACTTCGGTGCGGAAAAAAGTCCGCATCTCCTCGGTAAATTTGCGTTCCTCTTCGGTCAGCAACTGGTCCATCAAAAACTCCTCGACACGTCGTTGGGTGCGCTCTGACACATGATCCGCTTCTTCGAGGTGAAGGTGCAAGATCGTTAAACCGAATCGTATTCGGTTTAATGCCAAATGTGGATACCCTGAGCATCTCAGGGTGGCGTGAAAGGAGTGATTCCGCTCATCGAACCTCCGACAGCCCCGACGAACCCCTATAAAC
The DNA here is from genome assembly GCA_039923595.1 of Antricoccus sp. Classification (GTDB taxonomy): domain Bacteria; phylum Actinomycetota; class Actinomycetes; order Mycobacteriales; family Antricoccaceae; genus Antricoccus. The sequence goes on from JBDTCL010000130.1 coordinate 1,490, forward strand.
CTCCGACGAAACCGCGCCTCCGACGAAACCGCGGCCCAGGCCGGCACGATGTTGCTCGCTCAGATGTGCTGGCTGCCGCCAGGAGATCGAGGTCGAACCCGCACTCGCGAAGAGTTGACGCTTGCTGAGGACAAGCGTTGTTCCACCTCGTGAGATGTGATCCAGGCGACAATTATTCTGTGGGGCTCGTCATGCCTGACTGTTCAATCAAAATCACCGTCAACAACTAGTCCGCTGGCAAGTCTTTTCGGCGAGTTGATTTGGATGCGTGCGAGGGCGGCTATACAGAGGAGCCACAATCGCTTTCGTCGTGCATAACGTCCTTTATCTACAAAATGGTGTGGTCCTGACGCTGATGCATGCCATTGACAACGCAGGTACTCCCCAAGGAGTGTCGATCCGTTATCAGGTGATCTCACCGCTACGCCTCGTCAGTCGCGACCTGGAACTCGGCAAGTACGCCGCGCCGCCGCGTTGAGGTCGGTCCGTTAGCGTTATCTGGCCGAGCGCGACTTAGGCATCAAACGCTCCACGGACCGCCTCGGCCGCACCTGCCACTGACCACCAGCCATAGGTTCCATCAGTGAGCAACTCCTGAGCCGCGCGTGCGACTGCGCCGTAGCTGACGAGTGAGAAACCGCCGCCTACCGACACGCGCGCGACTCCGAGCGCGGCCAGCTGCGCGACCGGTGGTGTCCCAGGGAGCGCCAAGACATTAACCGGAAGATCAACGGCGGCGACTAGTTCTGCGATGTCTGCTGCGCTGATGACCGCTGGGGCATACAACACATCCGCGCCCACCGCTTGATAAGCGAGCAACCGCTCGATCGCCATATCGAGATCGCCGACCGCTCGCAGCACGTTCTCGGCGCGTGCGGTGATCACCATTCGCAGTGCGCCAGAGTGCGCTGCCTCGACAGCGGCTTGCACTCGCTCGAGCGCCTGCGAGATTGGATAGATCTTGCCGGTGACGGGGTCCCAATCTTCGATTGAGGCGCCGGCGATACCCGCGTCTGCGGCCCGGCGATAGAGCCGTACGACCTCAGCGCTGTCCTGCGCGAAGCCGTCCTCCAGATCGGCATTGACCGGTATGTCGACACCCGCCGCAAGTTGGGCAGCATGATCGATTGCTTCATCTGCCGTGACGTTGCTGTCGTGCCGACCAAGGGCGGCCGCGAAGCCGCTGCTGGTGGTCGCGATCGCCTGAAAACCGAGGTGCGCGAATGCTTTAGCTGTTCCGATGTCCCAGGCATTTGCCAGCAGCAGTGGCGATCCGGTGTGATGTAGGGCAAGAAACTCTGCGGCGCGGGAGTCGGTCATATCTGCACGTTACAACCGAATCCCGACCGCGTCGAAATGATGGCCTGCGGGGTGTTCGGGATGGCGATTAACCCCCCACGTGCGTCACGTTCGAACACGGTATCGCCCGAAAGCGTGTGTGAACGTGACGCACGTCGAGGTGGACGTCAACGCTGACCGGCTCGAAATTCCCTTCCTGAAGGGCACAGCGAGGCTAAGTCTCAGTGTGGTTACGAAGCCACCTGGTCATGCCGTGCGCCGCAGATAGCGGAACTTGGCATGATGGTCCCATGGCAATTGGTGAAGATTTAATGGCGCAACCTCCGTCAACCGAACTGGCTGCGAATCACGCTGCGGACGAATTACTGATTGGCGGAGCTAATCCAGCCGACGTCGCGGCGCGTTATCCGGCCTATAGCGCACCGTGGGCAGCATTAGCGCTCGATGCGTTCGGCGCCGGACGCACTATCGAGGCATATGCGTATGCCCGGACGGGCTATCACCGCGGCCTTGACGCGCTAAGGCGCGCGGGTTGGAAGGGCTGGGGCTCGGTGCCGTGGAGTCACGAACCGAATCGTGGCGTGCTGCAATGCATCTATGTGCTCGGCCAGTCGGCCTTAGCAATTGGCGAAAACGACGAATACGAACGTTGCATGGCATTGCTTGATGACAGTGATCCGTCCGCGCGAGCTGCATTGTCAGCCGCCTGACGGTGCAGTCGAGACGTCACGTGCGTCTGAATAGATCGAACGGCCCGCGGCGGGCACCAGGAATTTGCACCTCATACGGGAGTGGAATTGTTGCTCCCCGTAGCTGCCAATGAACCCGATCATCGACATACCAAGTGCGTTTGACCAATGGTTGCTCTAACGGGATCGAGTCGATCTCGGCAAACACTTCATCGCAGGCGACTTGCACTGATCGACCCAGCGATCGCCGGGTGCTGCCGCGCCCAGCGGGCACAATTGATGCCCGAACGCCAAGTGTCGTGTTGCCGTAATCAGGCACCACCCGGATTGCGCCGATTCGTCCATCAGCGATACGAGCATCGTCGTGAAAAACCTGAGCACCAAACGGTTTTAGGGACGGCGTCCGGGTCAGCTCGCCAGCATGCAGCAGTACGCCACCGAGATCATCACGGACCAGCGGCAGTCGCACGATACGGCCATTGATCGCGGTTGCAATCGTGCCATCCAGCGTCAATAACTGGCAAAACATGACGGTCTCTTCGTCGTCACCGGCTGGTACAAAACCGATCGGCACTTCGCTGACACGACCTAGACGATGCAAACCGCCGACGACCCGATGCAGATCGGCCAGCGATCCGTGGACGACAACTTCGGATGGTGAACGCAAGGTCGACCGGATGAGATCGCGCGGTGGACTGACCGGCCAATGAACGATATCGGCTGCGTGTTGATCCCACAGTCGTTCATCGGCCGCGGGCCCAGCAATCACGACGAGCATTAATGGTCCTCACGCATTTCGTTGTCAAGGTGTCATCTGCTGCGCTGAATTCTACTGAAATGCTGGTCTACCCTAGATGATGCGGGATCGCCGCAATTAGTTGTCGACGTCAAGTTCGGGGTGCGCACATGCCGGCAGTAGTGCTGATCGGTGCTCAATGGGGCGATGAGGGCAAGGGGAAGGCGACTGACCTGCTCGGCGGCCGCGTGAAGTATGTGGTGCGTTACCAGGGCGGCAACAACGCGGGGCATACCGTTGTCACTCCTGACGGTCAGAAGTTTGCCCTGAAACTGATCCCGTCCGGGGCCCTTTCACCGGGCTGCATCCCGGTCATCGGCAATGGCGTGGTGATCGATCCCAATGCACTTGTGGAAGAGATGAACGGTCTGATCGAGCGCGGCGTCGATATGAGCCGACTGAAGATTTCTGCTGATGCGCACCTGCTGATGCCTTACCACATCGCGATGGACAAAGTTTCCGAACGCTACCTGGGCAAGGCC
>JBDTCL010000131.1:0-19108 GCA_039923595.1 Antricoccus sp.
ACTGTCGGGGAGTTTGTCATCACCCAGAAAACGGTTCCTGGAGGTGGCGAGTTCATAGCGCAAGCGACATCGGGACTCCTGGCGACCAAGTTCGCCAACCCCTCAGCTGCGCAATACCCAACGACACTCCAAGCACTTGAGGCCTCGGTTCGCGCCGAGTACTACCCGCAGCCGAATACGCCCACCAATCCGGCGCAAAGCAACTTCATGATCGACGGACATCAGGCTTCACGGCGATCCTTCGACTTGAAATGGAGTGTTCCCGGTTACGACTCAACCGGCGAGCGGGTGGTGCTTATTTTGCTCGACACCGACAAGAGTGCGCCGGTGTTCATTTACTGCTCGTTCCCTAATACGCACGCAGAGTTGTACCCGCTCATCGATCAGGTCATCGCCTCGATCAAGGTTGATCAGTAGCGAGGCGCGCCGACCGGTAGCCTCATCATGTGAAGTCACCGCAATTGCAGTTGCATCGTCTCGTCCTTGATAACGGGCTACGGGTGGTGCTCGCGCCCGACCGGCATGCCGGCGCCGTTGGCATCAGCGTCCACTACGACGTGGGCATGCGATCCGAGCCGGAAGGTCGTACCGGTTTTGCCCATCTCTTCGAACATTTGATGTTCGAAGGCTCGGCTAACGTGCCGACGCACGATCACGCTAAGTACATTCAGCAAATTGGTGGCTCGTTCAATGGATCCACCCATCCTGATTACACCGAGTATCACGAAATTGTGCCAGCGCATGGCCTGGAGCGATGCTTGTTCCTCGAAGCCGATCGAATGCGCGCGCCACTACTGACCTACGAAACCATGCAAAACCAGATATCGGTGGTCAAGGAAGAAATCCGCGTCAACGTCCTTAATCGGCCCTATGGCGGCTTTCCGTGGCTCACATTACCGCCAGTACTGTTCGACTCCTTTGCAAACTCGCACAACGGTTACGGGGACTTCGTCGATTTGGAGACCGCGACCGTCGAGGACGCCAAGGAGTTCTTCGCGAAGTTCTATGCTCCCGGCAACGCGGTCCTGACCGTCGCCGGTGATATTGACCTTGAGCAAGCTCGTGACATGGTGCAAGAACATTTTGGGACGATTCCGCGCCGGCGGGTGCCACGACGTCAATCGTTCCTTGAGCCCGAACCCAGCTCGGGGCGCCGCGGGCTGGTGACCGACTCGCACGCACCGATAGCGGCAACCGCGATCGGCTGGCAAAGTCCGGACCCCATCGATGACCTGACCAACTACTTGGGCACGGTCATGCTGTGCGATGTGCTTTATGACGGGGATGCTTCTCGTCTTCATGCAGAGCTGGTCGAACGCGACTCGTTGGCGATTGCGGCGTTCGCATACTGCGGAACTTTCGGTGATCCGTTCGATCAGCGCGGGGCTAACACCGTCACTATCCAGATCAATCATCCCGACACCGACGCGAGAGAGGTCGCGGTGGAACGCGTCGATGAGATCCTCGTCGAATTGGCGAGGAACGGCCCAGACCAGCGCGAACTAGACCGGGTACTACCCCGCATGCTCTCAGGTTTTATGCGCGAAGCCGACGCTGCTGGCGATCGAGCACTGCGGATGGGCACCTTCGAATTGTTGTATGGCAGGGCTGAGTTAATCAATGAGCTGCCCGCGAAGCTCGCTGCAGTTACGGCGGCAGACGTGGCAGCCGCTGCAGCACGCCTCCGCAGCGACAATCGCGCGATTGTCGGACTAAACCCAAAGGATCGGTCATGACAACCAAGACGACAGGCAAACGATCGACGACGAAGAATGGCGCGCCACTAAGCATCCCGCCGCTGGCAAAACCACGCAAAATTCGGGCACCTCGGATCGTTTCGCAAACCTTGCCCAACGGGCTGCGCGTCATTGCAATGCTCAAGCGTGGTGCACCAGTGCTCGAAGCGCGGCTACGGATCCCCGTTGATCGAAACAACCGGAGCACGTTCGCCAAAGGCACAGTGCTGGCCGAGACGATGCTCAAAGGCACGAAGCAACGTCCAGGGACAGCATTCGAGCAGGATCTAGGTCTCACCGGCGGCACGCTTGACGTGTCCTTCGATCGAGACAAAATCCGCATCGGCGGAATGACACTGGTTGATTATGCCGGGCAATTTTTGCACCTGTTAGCCGATGCGCTGCTCAATGCTTCCTACACCCCTCGCACTATCGACGCTGAGCGAGCGAGACTCACTGAACGGATAGCGATTGCCGCTTCCAGTTCGGGTGTGATCGCAGCAAAGACGCTCGCCTCGACTCTTTATGGACAGAATCCCTACGGCATTTTATTGCCGGAGGCGGCGGATATGGCGCCGGTGACGGCTGCGACCGTCCGGGCGCTGCATCGCAAATTGGTCCTACCTCACGACGCGTTATTGGTTTTGGTTGGCGATCTGTCTGCAACAAAAGCCATCGCCTTGGCCGAAAAGGCATTCGGCGACTGGACCGGGTCGTTAGGCCGGTCTGAAGCGAAGCCTCCGCAAGTCGCACTTGTCGGACCGCTCGTACTTGTTGATCGACCTGATGCCGTGCAGTCGTCGATCCATTTCGGCGGCGCGGGGCTGGATCGATTTGATCCTGGACATCCGGCGCAGCTGGTCGCCAATACAATCTTTGGCGGTAACTTCTCCTCCCGTCTGGTAGCCAATCTTCGGGAGGACAAGGGCTACACCTATTCGCCGCGGTCCGCACTCGATCTTGGCCGACTGGCAACCACCTTCTCTGTTGTTGCTGACGTTGCCACCGATGTCACGGCAGCATCGATTAACGAGATCGAGTACGAGTTGCGGCGGATGGTCAGCACGTCGGTCCAGTCCACTGAGCTGGAAGCCGCTCGCGACTACCTCATCGGCTCCAGTTCGCTGGCACTGGCTACTCAGGCCGGTCTTGCGACCTCGGTGGCCAATCTTGAATTTGCTGGTGCATCGCTCGACTGGATGCGCGAGTTGCTTGTTTTGATAGGCAAGGTGACCGCCCAGGACGTTGCCGCTACCGCGCTGCGAATGATGCGACCGACACTTATGCGTACTGTGGTGGTTGGTGCTGCAGCGGAGTTGGAAATCCCGCTCGCCGCCATTGTGCCTGCGGTGGAGAGTTTCCGTGCCGAACAATCGCTCGACAACAAGGATTGATGCCTGGTGTATTCCGTCGTCTCGCCGTTACTTGGCCGTGTTGATCTTGATCGAGCCGCCGAACACCGCACGGATGAAAGCTGGTTAGCCCAGGCCTGGAGCACCGGACTAGTCATCGTGCTCACTGACGAAGGCGAAGTGCCGATCACCGAGGCCGCCGATGGCCCGCGCGTGCAATGGCGTGAGTCTTCGAGCGTCGATCAGACCATCGATCGGGTACTACTCGGCATTTTTGACGATCGCGCCCGGTTCATGGTGAATGGTCGCCGCGATATCAAAGCCGACGGCTGGCAGGATTTGCGTGGCGTCGGCGTGCAATTACCCGAGGTAGAGGCAAGTTTCTTCGTTGAAGCTTTAGGCATCAGCAACTGGCATCGCACCCACCGCCATTGTCCGCGTTGTGGTGCTCCAACCCGCTATGTGGAAGCGGGTTGGTCAACTGAGTGCACCGCGGATCAAAGCAGACACTTTCCGCGAACCGATCCGGCCGTAATCATGCTCGTCAACGATGGCGCAGATCGTTGTGTTCTAGGCAGGCAAGCAGCGTGGCCCGAGGGCCGGTTCTCCATTTTGGCTGGCTTCGTCGAACCAGGCGAGACCGCCGAGCAAGCAGTTCGCCGGGAAGTTGCCGAAGAAGTCGGCCTCACAGTGACCGATGTGCGTTACGTCGGAAGCCAGCCGTGGCCATTTCCGGCATCACTGATGTTGGGCTTTGTCGCGACGGTGACAGGCAGTGAGCAGATTGTGCGCGCTGACGGGGAGATTGCCGAAGCAGCGTGGTTTAGCAAGGACGATATTCGTCAGCAGCGAGGCATGCAAATGCTACCAAGTGGGTTATCAATTGCTTATCACATCATCAATGGCTGGATTAGCGGTGAGCTCGACCAGTAACACGCTCACGAGCTAGGCGATTTTGGCGAGCACTTCAGAGATAGACGGATTCGTCATCGAGGAGCCGTCAGCGAAAACGAGTGTGGGCACGACCCGGTTGCCGTTATTGAGTCCCTTAACGAGCTCTGCGGCCGCTGAATCATCGTCAACATCGACTTCACTGTACGAAACTGACTGCGACTGCAGGTCTTGACGCAACCGTTGACAGAACGGGCACCAGCTCGTGGAGTACATCGTGAATTTTTCGCTCATGCGATCACTCTATGCACCATCGTCTGCACATGTCGGCATCGGATGGGAGACTGGCTAGCGTGGCTTCCGGCAGCAATTCGTTCACCGTTGGGTTAGATCCCGAGCAAGCGGCAGCCGTATTGGCCAGTCACGGGCCCGTTTGCATCCACGCTGGCGCCGGCACCGGCAAGACTCGCACTATTACCCACCGAATCGCTCGACTGGTTGATGAGCAGCAGGTCGCGCCGACCCAGGTGCTTGCGGTGACCTTCACCGCACGTGCCGCCTCCGAGATGCGGTCGCGGTTGCTGCAGCTCGGAGTGCGTGGGGTCCAAGCGCGCACATTTCATTCTGCAGCTTTGCGGCAACTTAGATACTTCTGGCCCCGCCACTTCGGTGGCGCGCTCCCCGAACTAACGACATCGAAATTTCGCCTAGTCGGTCAAGCCGCTAGCCGCTGCCGACTATCCACCGAGCAATCGATGGTGCGCGATTTAGCTGGTGAGGTCGAGTGGGCTCGCTCATGTCTGGTCGATGCCGCCGATTATCCCGCCGCCGCTGCAGCAGCCGCGCGCGAAAGTCCAGCACCGGTCAACGACGTCGCCAAGGTGATCGAGACATACGAAGCGCTCAAACGCAAGGCGCAGGTCATCGATTTTGAGGACATCCTCATGTCGATGGCGTTCATGATCGAAACAGTTCCGCAAGTCGCGGACGAAGTGCGCCGTGCCTACCGATCCTTCGTGATCGACGAATACCAGGACGTCAACCCATTGCAGCAGCGGCTGCTTGAGGCGTGGTTAGGCCAGCGAGACAAGCTGTGTGTGGTGGGTGACCCGAATCAGACGATCTACACCTTCACCGGTGCCCGTCCAGACTATTTGCTAGGTTTCGCGCAGCGCTACCACGGCGCGCATACGGTCCGGCTATTTCGCGACTATCGATCCACCCCGCAGGTGGTAGATCTGGCGAATATCATTCTGGGCCCAAACAGTTCGGAGCAATCGGCTGCGGAATCGTCGCTGATCGGTCAACAACCCGATGGACCGCCGCCAACTCGCACGGGGTACGACGACGAGATATCTGAAGCGGCCGCTGTGGCTACGAAGTGCTCTGAGCTGATCGGTACCGGAACGGCACCATCGCAAATCGCGATCTTGTTCCGGATCAATGCCCAGTCGGAGGTTTATGAGCAAGCGCTGAGCTTCGCCAAAGTGCCTTACGTCCTTCGTGGCGGTGAAAAATTCTTTGATCGTGCTGAGGTGCGCGAGGCGGTGTCCTTCCTGCGGACGGCCGAAGTTAACCAGCAAGAGCGTCCCGAAGACGAGGTTGCTAAAACCGTGCGCCGGGTGCTCAGCGGCACCGGGTGGGATGAGAATGCGCCGCCTAATGGCGGTGCTGCACGCGAACGTTGGGAGTCGTTGGCAGCGTTGGCCAATCTTGCCGATGACCTGGGTGCGGCGCAGACCCAGCCGGCACCACGGTTGACCGATTTTGTTCGTGAGCTCGAGCAACGGGCAGCCTCCCAGCATGCTCCAACGATCGAAGGTGTCACCTTGGCATCACTGCACGCCGCGAAGGGCCTGGAGTGGGATGCGGTCTTGATGGTCGGTGTACATGACGGCATGTTGCCACTCAATCGAGCGCGCACGACCGCCCAGATCGCCGAAGAGCGTCGCCTAATGTATGTCGGTATCACCCGGGCGCGCCGAATTCTGCATCTGAGCTGGGCTCTAGCGCGCACCCCAGGTGCCCGAGCCTCGCGCAAACCGAGCCGTTTCCTCGATGCTCTAAACGATCGGCGTGACCGACCCGCCACGGTGCCATCCAAACGCAAGACTCGGATCTCGCGATGTCAGGGTTGCGGCCAACCGTTGCAGTTACAGCGCGTGGCTCCGGGAGTTTGTGTGCGATGTGCCGAGGTCGGCGATGACACCTTTGAGCAGTTGCGCGGCTGGCGGATGGGTAAAGCTCGCGAAGAGCAAATCGCACCGTATATGGTCTTCGACGATGAAACGCTTGGATCGATCGCGTTATTAAAGCCAGCCTCTCTGATTCAGTTGCTCAAGGTAAAGGGCGTCGGTGAAGTCAAACTTGGCAGATATGGCAGGGAAATTCTTGATTCAATTGTTGAGTCGACACAATTCTCACAGAAGATCAATAAATAAGTTGCGCTGATCTGTGCTTGTGCCATAACGTGTAAAAGTTCGTATTCGTCCAACGCGAAAGGAGAGTCTTGATCGTGAACACAAAATTTGAAGCTTATGACGTGCTCAGCACCGGCACGCAGCACATTGCTGCCCTCGGCATGTCGGCTCTTCGCGCGCGACGCTCCGCTGGCTGGGCTGGCGGCGCCAACAACACCGATACGAACATCCTGGGATCTCCACCTTTGAGATCACGCCCAGTGAGGTAACCACCTCGCTGCTCGTGCAGAGGCCGCGAAATCTCAGTTGATGAGATTCGCGGCCTTAGTTATTTCCGCGGCTCATCACCCAGTAATAACCAAGCAACGAGCTAAGGAGACCACGCCATGTATGCGACGCTCACCATGACCAGTGAGCCAATCCTGACCGCGCCAATCTTCGATGTGGTCGGGGAACTGCCATGTCAGGGCGATGCCTCAGATGGGTGGTTTGCTGAGAAGCCGGCCGAACTTGAGGTCGCGAAATCACTCTGCATTGGCTGCCCAGCGCGTGCGCAGTGCCTCACCAGCGCCATTGAACGGCGCGAGCCGTGGGGCGTGTGGGGCGGCGAAATCTTCGATCAAGGTGTCATCGTCGCCCGCAAGAGGGGCCGGGGTCGGCCACGCAAAAGCCAAGCATCGTCAACGGTGCCAGAGCAGGCCGCCTGATATGTGCACATAGGAAGGACAGGAGCGATGTATCCCATGCAAGATGCGATTGTCCGGTTTTGGATGGCAGATCAAAACCGTTCGGCTTCGGCAATTCGTCGAGTGCGTCGGATCCGAACCGCTGCACGGTTGGCCACACGAGCTGCCTTAATGGAGCGACCCGCACGGGCCGCAGCTGTCCGCGTTAGTTAAAGCCGGGCAGCCACTTCTCAAGTATGCCGCGGAACGGGCCCTCGGCCTCGAGTTGGGACAGGATCCCGATCGAGCCGAGGGTCACCCGCCAGATCATGACGTAGTCGGCTGGCAGATTCAACTGTCGACCAAGCTTGTTGGCGTCACTGCGAGGATCAGCAAGTCGGGCCGCCTCGGACTTGAGCCAGGCACGCGTGAATTTGAATGTCGGCTCAGTGATTGGAGCCAAAATGGGCCTCAAATAATCGAGCACACCCTCTGGATCAATTTCAATCGAGGGCTTCACAAATCCTTCTTCACGCAGCATCGCCATAACAGCCTCGGGATGATTCTCGATTGTCGCGTGCGTCGCCCGCCCAACGAGGCTTGGCAGTCCATTCGGTAACCGTTTAACGGCACCGAAATCGATCACCCCAAGTCGCCCATCGTCCATCAGCCGGAAATTACCCGGATGCGGATCGGCGTGCAAAAGGCCGGCGCGTACCGGGCCGCTAAAGTGCAATGTTGACATCAAGAAACCGGATCGGTCTCTAATCTCTTGGCTGCCCTCGGCGATAATTTTAGCCATCGGAGTGCCGTCGATCCATTCGGTGATCAGCACCTTTGGCGCACTTGCAACAACCTTGGGAATCAGGAAGTCCGGATCACCGTCATATGCAGCGGCGAAGCTGCGCTGTGCCTGGGCCTCGAGACGATAATCCAACTCTTCGATTACGCGCTCGCGTATCTCGGTGAGCAAGGGTTTGATATCGATGCCGGGAGTAATTACGCCGTACATTTTTGCAAAGCGCGAGAGCTGGTTGAGGTCAGCCATCAAGGCCGGGCCGGCGCCGGGATATTGCACCTTGACGGCAACTGGACGACCGTCATGCCAGATGCCGCGATGTACCTGACCGATGCTGGCCGCGGCCGCATGATCGTTATCGAAAGAGATAAACCGGTCGATCCAATTCGATCCGAACTGCTCATCAAGCACCCGGCGCACGGTCGCTGTGGGCATCGGGGGAGCTGATTCTTGCAGTTTCACCAGTGCTTCTCTGTACGGCTTCGCGAGCTCATCTGGAAACGCTGCCTCAAAGACGCTCAACGCTTGACCAAACTTCATCGCGCCACCCTTGAGTTGCCCGAGAACCTCGAACAACTGTGTCGCAGTGCGTTCTTGATTGGCGCGATTGATATCGGCGCTGCTGGTGCCAATGAGCCGTTTGCCGACGCCGAGAGTCGCGCGACCCGCTACGCCGAGAGGAAGAGATGCGAGCTTGGCAGCCCGGCGTAACTGTCGTTCGGGGAGATTATCCACACCCTCCATTGAACACGAGGAACCGATCGAGTGCTTCCCGACGCGGTATTAGTTATCGCACTGTGCACTCTTACAACAACTACGTCCAGGACAACTACTAAAGCGCACGGCGGCCTCGGCAGGCAATCATCTGTGTTTCGCCTAGGCTAATCGCCGGACCTGCTGCTGCACGGGCAACGCGGATGGCGCGGCCAAAAGCGGCGTTGAAGCAATAGGCCCGGCAAGGCGATTTCAAGGGTGGCGTTAACCGTTTCGGGGATACGTTCGCCATCGAGCCATTGCAGTGCTTCGGCAACGGCGAGTCCGGCACCAATCAGATTCAGACTGGACTCGCCCGCATCCTCGCGGCTGCGATTAGCTAGTCGCAGCTGACGAAATACCGAAAGCCAACGATCGTCGCGATCGGCACGATGCAAGTACTGACACTGCAGGCATGAGGACTCCCGCGGGATAACGAACGGTCCGATGATCGCCCGCCGCTCACGGATACTGGCGCAAAGATAATGCACGCCGGCCAGCTGCAGTGCATGTTCATCTTCATCGGGCGGTGGCCACGGATCGGTCAGGACCACAAGGTCGGGGCGTCGGGCCGGATCGAGAACGGCGTTGCCAGCCCCGGCGCGATTGGTGCCGAGCAGCCGGTCGATTGCCACATTGCGTGACTCACCGACATCGCCTACCCGGAAACCACCGGTGGTGACATCGCTACGGTCCACGATGCCGCTTTGCTGAACGTGCACAGCACCGACGCCCGCACCACAGAGCGTATTAGCAATGACCGCACCAAGGCGTCGCGCTCCGCGTACGACTACCAGGGAGCTGGCTCGTCGGGCCGCAGCCTCACCGAATGGTTGGCGTGGTGCACCCATCGCCCGTCCGGTGAATTCTGCATCCAGCAGGTCACGTTGAGGTGTTTCGCCGAGGTCCATCAGTACGCCGGCATCCCCGAGTCTGCGCAGCAACTGCCCAACGTCAGATGGCGATATCTGCAGGTGACGCGCGCGGATCATCAATTGCGCCAGACTGTGAAATCCGTCGAGCAATCCGATGAACCGGAAATGAGCAGGACTGATGCCATGCAGCACCACTGCTCGATCGGGATCGAGACCGATCTGCAAGATGCCAGCATCGCGCCAGACGGTATGCAGGACTGGAGGCAGATAGGGCCGTGCGGGCAATGATGATGGGCCTGAGGCAATCACCGAGGCAGGCTGGATGTGATCGGTCGCTGTCATTCGCACAGCGTTGCAGAGCGAGGACCGTGCGGTGCGCGTTCTCCACAGCCTGGTCCTGGTGAAATCGAACGGCGCGTCCTGACTGATGCCAGGCCGCGCCGTTTGAGTGTGGTTCTTTTAGGCCTTGCCCAAGATCCGGTTCATTTTGGTGTTACACACTGGGCAGGGCCCTTGAGCCATGCGGGTGCCCTTTTCGCTGACCTTGACTTCGCCGTCGAAGTCGCGTTTTTCTTTGCACTTGACGCAGTAGCCGTTGTAGCTCTCAGCCATAGTTTTAAATCCTCCATATGTAGTCGCGCCCGTCGAGGCCGGCGGTGCGCGTACGCGGGAGCCAACATACCGCGATATGCGCATCTGAGCAGGCATTCTGAGCGTGCGGAATGTCGCAACCACGCTCGCACGAACACCTGTGGCGCGCGCACTGGGTGTGGATATCCGGTGGATAAGTCTCGAAATCCGTGGAAAATCTGTGGATGATCGTCTGAATTGACTTTCCAAATTCTACATAACGCCAGGTCAGCGAGATGAAGCGGTGATGCGTTGGGCTCTGGGCCACAGCAGTTGCGGGCGGGGGACCGCTCTACAATCTGTGGACAACCGTGCGTAGCTGCCGAACGATGTAGTCGGGATTACACTCCGACAATGACCAAAAATGATTCGCCCGCCACGCTGAACACGTGGGATCGGTCGCAATTTGAGCACGGTGCACTGCGCCACGACGTTTACCGCAAGGGCAGCGGGCCGGGCGTCATCGTGATCCATGAGATCCCCGGAATGACTCCCAAGGTGATTGCCTTTGGTGAGGAAATCGTGGCCGCTGGCTTCACCACGGTAATGCCGCACCTATTTGGCACTCCAGGTCGTGGCGTCTCAGTGGGGACCATGTTCAAGGCCGTGGAACAGATCTGCGTGAGTAAGGAAATGACGCTGCTCGCCGCCGGGCAGACGCCGCCGATTACCCAATGGCTACGCGCTCTGGCGCGCTCGCTGCACGATGAGCTTGGCGGTCCGGGTGTCGGTGCACTCGGAATGTGCTTCACCGGCGGTTACGCCCTCGGTATGATGGTCGACGCTCCAGTCATCGCCCCGGTGCTGTGCCAGCCGTCTAGCCCCGCACCAGTCGGCAAGAAGCGCGCAGCAGATCTCGGATTGAGCCCAGCCGATCTAGCGGCGATGCGGCGAATTGCAATCGACCGGTGCCCGGTGCTCGGGCTGCGCTTCGCTAATGACAAGGCAACTGGTACCAAGTTCGAGACACTCACTGAAGTCCTCGGCGATAAATTCATCCGCGTCGAGTTCGAAGGTAAGGGCCACAGCACCGTCACCGAGCAACGTCAACAGGCTGGTGTCGATCGAGTGTTGGAGTTCCTCACCGAGCGGTTGCAGGGCTAGGCGGGCGCACCGCTACCGGAGTCGTCATCTGACTCCGATTCCCCGTCAGGCCCGGGCGTGCGATCCTCGGGGTCAGCTACGGACGGCAAGTCGCCGCGCAACAGAGCTTCAAAATCATCGTCGGTGAATGATGAGTTCGAGGTCATGTCGGCATATGCCGTTGGCTGGTCGAGGTCGCTCGAGCTTGGTAGCAGGTCCGGATGTTCCCAAATTGCGTCGCGACCGTCGACCCCACGATGCTTTTCGACTTCGGCCCAGAGGGTTGCCGCATCACGTAGTCGCCGGGGGCGCATTTGCAGCCCGACGAGCGTCGCGAATGTTTGCTCAGCGGGGCCTCCGGCGGCACGTCGGCGGCGGATCATCTCACCAATCGCATCAGCACCGGGTAGGCGCTTGGTGGCGACATCGCTGACTACCCGATCGACCCAGCCTTCGATGAGGGCGAGCAGAGTTTCCAAGCTAGCGAGGGTTTGCTTTTGCGCTTCGGTTTTTACTGGTTCAAAAATGCCGCTGGCGAGAACTTCTTGCAGTTGAGCCGGGTTGCTCTGCAACTCCTCGGGATTGATCTGCGACATAGCGTTCTCGATCGCGTCCTTGTCGATCGTGATTCCGCGCGCATACGCAGCGACCGTGTCCAGCAGCCGCTGCTTAAGCCATGGCACATGAGCAAAGAGCCGTTGATAGGCGGCCTCGCGCAAGGCTAGGTACAGCGTGATTTCGCTGGGTTCGACCTCGAGTCCGTTGCAGAATTGCGCAATATTCTGCGGGAGTAGCACTGCGGTGCCTTCGTGACCGAGCGGCAGACCCACATCTGAGCCGGTCAGCACTTCTGCGGCGAGACGGCTAAGGGCTTCGCCGACCTGCGAGCCGAACATCATGCCGCCCATCGAGCGCATCATCACGCTCATATCGGGAAAGCCTTCAGGCAGTTCCTGCTGTTCGCTGTCGCCAAGTAGCGAACTCATTGCCGTGACGAGCTGCTCGGCGACTGGTTCGCATAATTGCGACCAGACCGGCAGGGTGCGCTCAACCCATTCGGTGCGCGTCCACGCCTGCGTGGTGTTGATGCCCGATGGAAATGCGGTCGATTCACTGAGCCAAAGGTCGGCGAGCTTGACCGCCTCAATAACCGCGAACTTATCGTCGCGGGTCAATGCGCGGCCGCTCGCGGTGGTTTTGGCGACCGCTTGTTGCTTCGCAAGATCCCAGTTGACTGAACCGCCCTGGAAGTTGAACATGCTTTGGATCTGGTTAAGCAAAGGCATCATCGCTTCCATATCCATGCCTGCGCTGAAGTCCATGCCGGGGCCGAAATTCGGCGGGAAGCCCATTCCCTGGCCGCCGCCTGGAAGTGGCCCCGCGCCGGGTACACCGAAACCAAACATGGCACCGAACGGATTCTGGGGCATGGCCGGTTGCTGATCAGCCGATTCGTCACCGTGCTCGGGTACTGCCGGGTCATTTTCGTCCGGATCGTCCGATCCGTCGAAGTGAAAGCCGAACGGCGGCTTTGTCATAACTAGGACTCCCTGGTAGCGCTTGTGAGTTGCGGTGTGATTGTGGCGCGGTCTACTTGATCAACGCATTGCGGCCGCGCGATGTTCCGATGCAGCCGCAACCATTCAGCAGATAGGCTGGCCAGCATGACTCGCCGAATCCAGACGCTGCTCGCGGGCCTCGTGTTGCTTGTTGCGCTGGTTGCGCTGACCTTCACCATGACCGTACCGTTCGTGGCCCTGGTGCCGGGGCCGACGGTGAACACCATCGGCAAATACACCGATGGCAAACAAGTGATCCAGGTGGAGGGTAAAAGCCAGAACAACGGCCGCCAGGGTCATCTCAATTTGACGACTGTCGGCGTGATTGATCAGATTACTCCGTACAACGCCATCGTAGGATGGTTTAGCGATGCGGTGAGCGTGGTCCCCGCCGAGACGGTTTTTCCGCCTAATCAGACGAGGCAACAAGTGGATAAACAAAATAAAGCAGATTTCAACGACAGTGAGAATTCGGCTATTTCTGCCGCATTGGGCAATTTGGGTTATCCGGACAAGGTAGTGGTGGTCGATCCTCCAAAGGGGTCGGTTCTGGTCGCTGGCGATGCCATCAACACCTTCAACGGCGCGGCGATCAGCACCTACCAAGATCTCAAAGCCAATCTCGCCGCAACAGCGCCAGGTGCCAAAGTAACGATTGATTATGAGCATCTGGGAGCGCCGAGCATCACGACGCTCACGACGAAGGCAACGACTGACGGAAGTGCTGGTTCACTGCTTGGAGTGAGCGTTAACCAGCGGCCGTACGCTCCGTTCAACGTCACCTTCGCGCAAAACGATATCGGCGGACCGTCGGCGGGCCTGATGCTCACCCTCGGCGTGATCGACATTGTGGGACCGAAGTCGATCACTGGTGGCAAGTTCATAGCTGGTACTGGAACCATCGATGCGACCGGCAAGGTCGGCCCTATCGGCGGTATCCGACTGAAGATGAAGATGGCGTCGCAGGTTGGCGCGCAAATTTTCCTCACGCCAGCCGAGAACTGCGCTGAGGCGCTGACTAATCCGCCGACGGGTTTGCAGATCGTCAAGGTCACGGATCTCAAAAGCGCGCTCGCCGCGGTCAATCAATTCACCAGTGGCCAGAAATCATTGCCCAGTTGCCAAGCTAGCTAAGACCTGTCTGGGGCCGTTCGACCTTAGGGCGGAACTACTGGCGCCCTTATACAGTTGAATACCAAGAACTGTCCGCGCTCGTTGATTCGGGCATGAATTATCTGTGTACGTCCCACCTTGAACGGAGCGTGACCCGTGGCGGTTAGGCCACCTGCGACCTTGCCCAACGGCTTAAGTCGCAGAGCGAAAATCGTGATTGCAGTTGTCGTCGCGTTGGCGGTGATCGTCGGAGCACTCGGCATTTTATCCAACGTCTTGGTGGATTTTTGGTGGTACCAGGAAACTGGTTTCACCAAGGTCTTCTGGACCACCTGGCAAACTCGCACACTGATGTTCACCATCTTCGGCGTTCTCGGTGCGGCGATTATCGTGGGTAACGCGCTGCTGGCTTATAAGTTGCGGCCATCTTTTCGGCCAATGACTGCCGAGCAACAGAATCTGGATCGTTACCGCGAAGCCGTGGAACCTCGTCGGCGGTTGCTGATTGTGTCGTCGGCAATTGTGGTGCTGCTCTTTGCAGGATATTCGGCGCAGGCGTCGTGGCAGACCTTTTTGCAGTGGCAAAACAGCACACCGTTCGGCAAGACCGATCCGCAGTTTGGGCGTGATTTGTCGTTTTACACCTTCGATCTGCCGTTCTATCGATTCGTACTGACGTTCTTGTTCGTAGTGCTTGCGCTGGCGATTATCGCAGCGGCAGGCGTGCACTACCTGTACGGCGGACTACGGATTAACTCACCGGGGCAGCGTCTGACCAACGGCGCTCGCGGTCACCTGACCGTCTTGATCGGCGTATTCCTGCTATTCAAAGCCGTCGGTTACTGGTTCGACCGTTACGATCTGCTGTTCTCGAATTCGGGTGGTTCGTTCACCGGCGCATCCAACTCCGATGTGAATGCTTTGCTGCCGGCGAAGTCGATCCTGGCGATCGTGGCAATTATTTGTGCGATTGCATTCTTTGCCAACATCATCTTCAAAAACTTCGCTCTGCCAGCGATGTCGTTGGCCCTGATGGTGCTGGCGAGTCTCGCGATCGGTTGGGCGTATCCGGGGATTTATAACCGGTTCGTGGTGGCACCGACTGCGAATGAGAAGCAGGCGGCCTACATCTCGCGAAATATCGAAGCGACCTCGGATGCGTATGGCATCAGTAACAAGAACGTCAAGATCCAGCAATATCCCGCGGCCTCTACCGCAGCGCCTGCGGTGATCAAGGACGACAAGACGACGATCCCCAATGCGCGGTTGCTCGATCCCAATGTGATCTCTGACGTCGTCAAGCAAACCCAGCAAGTTCGCAACGTCTACGGATTCTCCGACAAACTCGATATTGACCGGTACACCATCGACGGCAAGACGCAGGATTACATCGTCGCAGTCCGTGAATTGGATCCGGCTAACTTGACTGACAATCAACAGAACTGGATCAACCTGCACACCGTCTACACCCACGGTTATGGCTTCATCGCGGCGCCGGCAAATGAAGTTGATGCCGCTGGCTTGCCGAAGTTCGTCAATGACGGCTTCACACCAGGCCTGATCAAGGTCGATCAGCCGCGCATATATTACGGCGAGCTCGACAATGATTATGCGATCGTCGGCGGGTCTACTGGCGGGTCGGGCAATCAGGAGTTTGATCGCCCAAGTACCGGCAATGGCGATGGTGAGGTGAAGAGCACCTATGCCGGCAAGGGTGGGGTCCCACTTAGCTCATTCTTCCGGAAGACCGTTTTTGCTATCGATTACGCTGAGGGCAACTTCATCCTCAATAACAACATTGGCAGCAACTCGAAGGTTATATATAACCGTGATCCACGTCAGCGCGTGGAGAAAGCGGCGCCGTTCCTGACTGCCGATGGCGATCCGTATCCTGCTGTAGTTGATGGGCGGATCGTGTGGATCGTTGATGCCTACACCACCAATTCGACCTATCCCTATGCCCAGCAAGAGTCCTTAGCAGGTGTTTCTGCGGACGCGACCACAGGTACCGGAACTCAGGCGCTGCCGAACAACACGGTGAACTACATCCGCAACTCGGTCAAGGCCACCGTCGATGCCTATGACGGCACGGTGAAGCTGTATCAGTTCGACAATACGGACCCGGTACTGAAAACCTGGATGAAGGCATATCCGGGAACCATTCAGCCGAAGTCGTCAATCTCACCGGACCTCGCAGCGCACTTCCGATATCCAGAGGATCTGTTCAAGGTTCAGCGGTCCCTGCTGGCGAAGTACCACGTGACGAATCCGAGCGAATTCTACTCGGCGCAGGATTTCTGGAAAGTACCGAATGACCCAACCACTGCCGCCTCTGGTGACCAGCCGCCCTACTACGTAACGGCCCAGTTGCCGGGGCAGAAGGGAGCGACCTTCCAGGTCACCAGCGCATTAACAGCCTTAAAGAAAGAAAACTTGACTGCCTATGTCTCGGCATCGAGTGATCCGGCGACGTATGGCCAGATCAACGTGCTGAGAATGCCACAGGACTCGAACATCTATGGGCCCGCGCAGGTGCAGTCGCAGTTCAGGGGTGATCCGGTAATTTCGGCGCAGCTGTCGCTGCTGGACCGGGGAGGCTCGAAGGTGATCTACGGAAACCTGCTGACGCTGCCGGTGGCGGGAGGTCTGCTTTATGTGGAGCCGCTGTACGTGCAGGGTGACTCTGCCTCGGCGTATCCGACGCTGCAGAAGGTGCTGCTGAACTTCGGTACCAAGATCGCATACGCCGATTCACTTGCTGACGGACTGAATCAGCTCTTTGGCAGTGGTGCGGCCGACACGTCGGGTAAGCCGTCGACCGGTGGAGCTACATCGGCCCCGGCCCCGACCAACGCGCTGGATGCTGCGAAGCAGACGCTGAATTCGGCTAACGGTGCATTGCAAGCGGCGGTGAAGGCCTATGACACTGCGGCGAAGGCAGCCGATCCGGTCGCTTTGGGTCAGGCGCAGAAGGATCTGCTCGATGCCAGTGGGCTAGTGAACAGCGCGACGACTCAGGTCGAGGCGATCGAAGCAGGGGCCGCTGCCGCGGCTGGGACTGTCCCGCCAGGTACCACTGGCGCGGGCGCCAGTTCTTCGAGCGCACCAACCTCGAAGAGCCCGGCTCCGCCTGCGTCGAAGAGTTCCAGTTCAAAGAGTTCTTCCAGCTCACCCGGCGGCTAACCCGCCGCCCGTACAACCAGCACAACTTCACCGAGTCACCACTTCCCACACCAACAGCTTCGTCTGATGGGGCGGGAAGTGATGGCTCGGCGTTTGTGTGAGCAGCGTCGCTGCGTGGGTTTGGTCCCCGGTTGGGCATGAGGTTTGTGGCTGATGTACGGTTATGGTTCCAACGCGGGGTGGAGCAGCTCGGTAGCTCGCTGGGCTCATAACCCAGAGGTCGCAGGTTCAAATCCTGTCCCCGCTACCAAATATCTCGTGAGAGATAGCAAGGCCCGAACTCACTCACGTGGGCTCGGGCCTTTGCTTTGTTAAAGCTGATCGTCCCACTAAATCGCTGCCGATCAGGCAGCCAATTGGGTCGGCGTCGATCGGTGCAGCTGACCAGTGTTCGGTGCAACGGCAGATGTCCCAAAATCTTGCGGCACGCTTACCGTCTCAGAGTCGGACGCGCGCCTCGGGCAGACTGAGCCTGCCATCGCGGTCATTGACCGCCAGCGGTTCCAATCAGGATCGTCACAGCGCTGGCTGAGTAACTGGAGTTCACAATGGCTTCGGGATTCGCCGCAATTACCACCCGCCCACTCATAGAACCGGTTGTTGTTCTGCGAAAGACTTCGATGCGTCCACGCTCATGGCGATCGAGAAGGTCGATGTATGGGTGGCTTTCTCATGGCTCGGCCAGGTTCGGTCGTGACAGCGTTGGAATCCAGACGCTTTGCATCGGAGAATCCGGTGAGCTTGCCCGTCGGGCGAGCAACTACCGCATGTCAAGACCGACCGGTCGCGTCAGTGCACGAATTGTCGAATCCGCAAGCACATTGTCTGGCACTTGTCGGACGATGGTTCGAACGAGTTCGACATCGCTACGTCCGTCCGCTGGGCAAGGAGGTGCAGTTGGACTTGCGTATGAAGTCAGCTCGTCGCCTGACCGAGAATGCCGCCGTGTTGCTTGCACCGTCTCATCTAAGAATCGGCGTGCTCAAACTCCTCATCACCCACGGCTCGGTAACGAGCCAGCAGCTCGTGGAGCCACGACCTCGAGACCGATAGGACTCAGCGACTTCGGCGTCCTTGCGGACCTCATGACAACATGACCAGCCTGGCTTTCGACACTCACGAAGCATCAAGAAACAGTCCGGTATGTCTTGAGACATCTGTGCGGTATGTCCTGAACCAGGACACTGTCCCCGCTACCATGCAAAGTAGTAACGACAACGGCTCCGCTGGTTTGCCAGCGGGGCCGTTCGTCATTCGACGTAGATTTGCGCCAGCCACCAACGACAACGGGCAGATCGACGTTCTCATCCCGCTTAGCTCCTCTGCGTCCCGGTACCAGGCGGGCGACAGCCTCTGCCTTACGATCGCGGTCCGATATCCTGATCCAGGCAACCCGTTCTTCGGCCGTTTCCCCGACCCACTGCGAGCCCACCAGCAAGGGCAAAGCGAGCATCCACCGGTCGCCGGACGCGCTGTCCTATCTGGAAATCCCCGTTATCTCGCGCAGCGATGCTTTTTGAAAATTCCGCAACACTGCGGCAAGCTGGCCCTCGAGTTCGGGTTCGAGTGCGAGTGCGATGGCCTGAGCGCGCCGTCCCACGCCGCGCGTGAAGGCGACAACCTATCGGCAGAGGCGCTCCTGCGAAGAGGCCGAGGTGGCGATGGGCCCGTCAGCCATTCGGTGTTTGGCGACCAGGTCGCTCAGCTGGTCTAGATGGGGTGCTTCAGTCCTGCTTGCTGCTGCGGATGCTCGGAGCTGGGCGGCGTGTGTTCAGATAGGTGCGTTGGGCTTCCGCGATGGATGGGATACGCAGTTGAGTAAAATATTTGAAGGTCTTAAGGTCATCGATTGCGCGAGTTACATCGCGGCACCTGCTGCCGCGGCGGTGTTGGCTGACTTCGGAGCCGATGTCATCAAGGTCGAACCGCCTGGTGCTGGTGACCCGTTACGCCAGTTGCCGACGTTCCCTGGAATGCCCCGGAGTGAGCACAATTATCCATGGATAATTGACAACCGTGGCAAACGTGGACTTGCACTTGACCTGACCA
>JBDTCL010000132.1:0-15383 GCA_039923595.1 Antricoccus sp.
TGTGCGTGTTCCGGGCACCGGTCGATAACGACGGCTTCAAACTGATGCCCGATCTCCACCGACGCTTAGTCGTCGGCGGGCCGGCCCTCGAGCGCTGGCAGGATGCCAGCGTTGACCGGCTGCCCGCCGAGGCGTTCGTCGGACACGAACATCGAGCCCGGACCGACACCGACGGATCGGTGATCCACCATCACATCGTCACCGTGCCCGAAGGCCATCCGGACCTCGCGCGCGTCGGCGTGGTCGTCGAGTTGTCCGGCGGATTCGACCAGGTCCGCTGGTACGGGCGCGGCCCACTGGAAAACTATCCGGATCGCAACCGTGGGGCGATGCTCGGGGTCTGGCAGGCCGGCGTCGACCGCTCGCCGTACCTCGTACCCCAGGAGTTCGGTCTGCGGACCGACTGTCGGTGGTTCGAGTTCATCGACCCCCGTGGCCGCACCGTTCGCCTCGACGCGCTCGAGGGCGACGTGCTCCACGTCTCGGCCACCGACCACACCGACGATGACCTCTTCGGTGCCGCCCACGAGACCGAACTGCGCCCGCGCCGCGCGCTCGTCGTCCACGTCGACGTCGTCCATCGCGGGCTCGGCACTGCCAGCTGCGGACCCGACGTGCTCGACCGGTATCGGATCCTGCCGGGTGAGTACCGCTTCGGCTATCGGCTCTCCGTGCGCTGAACGCTCGCTTCGGGCTGAGCGCTTGATGGCCGAAGGCCGCGGCGTCTGCGCACTCCCGAACCCGACCTGCGGTACGTATCCACGCACCTGAGCGGAGCGTATGTATACGTACCGCACGTGTTATGAAGTCGAATATGTCGAACTGAATTGGGTCACGGCTCAGCCGGCATTCGATCTGACTGCGAGCGGCAAAATGGAGTCTTTTAACGAGACTGCTTTGGTAACCGGATCGGGAAGTTAATTGCGCTTGCAGAGCGTTTGCAGCGTCCGGCGTAGTCGAGATTCGTCGACGTCGAAATAGCCGTGTTCGCTGCCGTTGACGAGCGTCACCGGCACCCGGTCGCCGTACTCCGCTCGCAACTCTGGATCCTGATCAATGTCGGTAACCGTGGCGACGATCTTGAAGTCGGGCAGGATTCGCTCGAGTGCCGTGCGCGCTACCTCGCATAGATGACAATCTTGGCGAACCAAAAGTTCGACCGTGGGCGCGCTCATCGTGATTCACGAAGTACGGTGCGGCGAACCTTGCCGGTTGCAGTGTGCGGTAGTTGCTGCACAATTTCGATTGTGGTGGGTCGTTTATATCGGGCCAATTCGTGGCGGCAGTGAGCGCCAATCGACTCCAGTAATTGCGCATGGTCCACGCCATCCACGCCATCCACGACTTGCGGCACGACGAACGCACTCACCGCTTCACCGGTTCTTTCTGAGGGCACGCCGATCACCGCTGCCTCGGCGACTCCATCAGCAGTCCTCATCACGCTCTCGACCTCGCTCGGATACACATTGAAGCCGCTGACGATGATCAGATCACCGATCCGATCGATAAGGAAAAGATCGCCATCGTCATCCCGATAGGCCACATCGCTGGTCCCAAACCAACCGCCAGCACCGGCGCCATCTCGCCGATCTGGCCAATAGCCAGCAAACACACTCGCTCCGCGAACATAAATCTCACCACCGTCATGCGCGGCGCCATCGACGTCGAAATTAACCTCGTCAAGCGCGGTGGGTTCGTCGACTTCGATGATCGAATTATCGATCCGTCGCAACTGCACATCCACGCCGGGGATCGGTCGCCCAACCGAACCCGGCTTCGCCAAACCGCCCACGAGCGTGCTGGTCACCACCGGCGAGGTCTCAGTGAGGCCATAGCCCTCCCAGACTGCCAGACCTTTACTCGCCAGCGCCTCTAGCGTCGCGCCCGGCAGCGGCGCCGCTCCGGACATGCCGATTCGCACCCCTTCGAACGCACGCTGTTGACGCTCAGCGGAGCAGTCCGACCACGCGTCGTACATCTGCGGCACAGCAAGGATCGCGGTGACTCGCTGATCTGCGATCATCTCTAAGCTGTCGACTGGCGCAAAGTGATCGTCGAGCAGTGCTGCTGAGGCCGCCCATGCGACCTGGCAGATTCCAGGCCCAAGTCCATAGATGTGATAACCAGGAACACCGATATACAAAAGATCTTGCGCTTCGAGTGCCTGCGGCAAGAGTGCGATCTGCTGTCGATTAGCCAGCAAGTTGCGATGTGTGAGCATCGCGCCTTTCGGGGTTCCCGTCGTACCGTTGGTATAAAACAGAGTCGACACATCGTCGATGCCGACCGCGGCCTGCCCTATCGAGGGTGCTGATTGGTCGAAACCCGCGGTTAACAGATCGGCCACCTCGATGAAAGTCACTTCATTGTCGGCCGGTCGATCGGTACCGATCATGGCTGCGGCGCCTGAGTCATTGAGCACGTGGGCGAGTTCTCGACTGGCCGATTCTGGGCTCGTGGGAACGGCAATCAACCCAGCCCGCAGAGCGGCGAAGTACGTCAGTACGAACGGGATCTGATTTGACAGCGCGATCACGATTCTGTCCCCGGCACCAAGATCCATCGCACTCAACCGCGCGGCGATCCGGCCGACGGCAGCATCACATTCGGCCCAGGTGATGGACTGATTACGATCGCGATAGGCCAATCGTGATGGATGCATTCGGCGAGCCCTGCTCACCAGATCAGCCTGCGTCCGCAGGGTCTCGATTTCAGGCATGCGCACCTCCGGCCAATCCACTATGACGAACGCAATTCGCGGAGGCAATACTACCGCCGCGACGGACGGGTGGCGCGGTGCGTCACATTTTGCATGACTACAGTTATCGGTTAGGTACTGACCTACGGCAGGGAGTTCACCGCAGTGTTCAGCAAAGCACGTCGCGCGTCCGACCAGGCTAAGCATGCCACCACCGTTGCGCGATCGGCGCAGGTCGCTGGTGTCGCGGCGGCCGCAGCCGCCGAGGTGCAGGACGCGCTCGTCCCCGAACCTGATCACGGCGCCGCCGCATTTTTCGACGTCGACAATACGATGATCGTCGGCGCATCGTTCTTTTACTTCGCCAAAGGACTCGCCCAACGCAAGTTCTTTACCACTGGTGATGTACTCACCATGGCGTGGCAGCAAGCGAAGTTCCGAATCATCGGTTCTGAAGACCGTGACGATATCGACTCATCACGCGAGCGCGCACTGGCGTTTGTCAAGGGCATCGAAGTCGCGCGAGTAGTTGCACTGGGCGAAGAAATCTACGACGAGACGATCCAGCACAAGGTCTACAACGGAACCCGCGCTCTCGCCCAGCTACATCAAGACGTCGGCCAACGCGTCTGGCTCGTGACTGCGACACCCATCGAGGTGGCGAGCACCATTGCTAATCGCTTGCACCTCACCGGTGCATTGGCGACAGTCGCCGAAAGCGAGAACGGTGTCTACACCGGCAGGCTCGCCGGGGAAATGATGCACGGTCCAGCGAAAGCAGAAGCGATCAAGGCGCTCGCCGAGCGTGAGGGGCTCGATCTGGCACGGTGCACCGCATATTCGGACTCGGTCAACGACTTGCCCATGCTGACCCTCGTTGGTCGGGCTGTCGCGGTCAACCCTGATTCAGATCTGCGCAAAGAGGCGCTCGCGCGTGGATGGGAGATCCGGGACTTTCGTACCGGTCGCAAGGTTGCCAAGATTAGCGCGATCGTCAGCCTGGCCGCTGGCATCGGCGCTGGCATCATGATCGGAGCGATCACTGTATACCGCCGGCACGGCCGTTATGGCGGCTCCGCGGTGCTACGCGCACAGGCTAACCGGCTAACCGCGGGCGCGCGATCGGCCGTCTCAACCACAACACGCCGTGTAGCGACCATCACCTCCTAACGAATAGGATTTATCGATGCGCGAGACCGTCGTGTTCAGTGGCACAGCGCATCAAGAACTCGCTCACCGCATTTGTCAGTCACTTGGTGTGCCGCTTTCGCCCGTTGATATCAAGCGATTCAGCAATGACTGCCTCCAGGCCCAATTGCTGGCTAACTGCCGTCAGCGAGACGTCTATCTGATTCAGCCGCTCGTGCCTCCCACACAGGAACACCTCATGGAGTTGCTGCTGATGATCGATGCTGCGCGCGGTGCTTCTGCAGCGCAAATCACCGCAGTCATTCCACACTTTGCCTATGCGCGCTCGGATAAGAAGGATGCCTCACGAATCTCTCTGGGTGGCCGTCTCGTCGCCGATCTGTTGGTGACTGCTGGGGTGGATCGAGTGCTTACCATGGAGTTGCACGCGCCACAGGTGCACGGTTTCTTCTCCGTTCCAGTCGATCATCTCACCGCGATCGGTATTCTGGCTGATCACTTTCGTGGTACTGATCTCACCGACACGGTCGTGGTCTCCCCCGACCTCGGAAATGCTAAAAATGCCACCCAGTTCGCCCGACTGCTCGGCTTGCCGGTGGCTGCCGGGTCGAAGCAGCGTCTCGATGACGACAGCGTGGTCATCGACTCGATAGTCGGTGATGTGCAGGGCAAGCGAGCAATCGTGCTCGACGACGAAATCGCCACCGGTGGCTCAATCATCAAACTGATGGATCGTCTTGAAGTACAGGGCTGCACTGAAGCAGCGATCGCTTGCACACACGGTCTTTTTACTGGTGAATCAGTGGCGCGATTGAGCGACCATCCGCGGATCAGCGAAGTGGTGACGACCGATACGGTCCCTACGCCCGTTGGCTGGCAGCAGCTGAAAGTTAGGTCGGTGGCTAACCTGTTTGCTGAAGCAATCGCACGCATTCACGGCGGTGAATCGGTCAGCAGCTTATTCGACGGCGTCGATCCGACCTATGCCCCACCGCAGCCGAAGTTACCATTTGCGACCTAACGACAGAGAATTATCGCCGACCGAATACTGATTTGCGTGAAATCAACAAGCTATACAACGTCTGCTGGATCACCTCACGCACTTGATCGGTGAGGTTAAAGACCACCATAGGATCGTCCGCGCCGTCCACTCCGTACTGCGACGTTTCGATCGGCTCACCGAACTCTATAATCCAGTGGCTCGGCAACGGTATAAGGCCGAGTGGTCCCAGGAGCGGGAACGTCGGAGTGATAGGAAAGTAGGGAAATCCGAGCAGCTTGGCCAGTGGTTTGATGTCGCCGATCATCGGATAGGTCTCTTCGGCGCCGACGATAGACACCGGAATAATCGGCGTACCAGTTCGCATCGCCGAGACCACGAATCCGCCGCGACCAAATCGCTGCAGTTTGTAACGCTCGGCCCATCCTTTGCCCACGCCTTTGAAGCCTTCGGGATAAACCCCCACAAGCTCCCCCGCTAAGAGCAACCGTTC
Organism: Antricoccus sp.; assembly: GCA_039923595.1. Lineage (GTDB taxonomy): Bacteria > Actinomycetota > Actinomycetes > Mycobacteriales > Antricoccaceae > Antricoccus. The sequence continues at coordinate 5,341 of JBDTCL010000132.1, forward strand.
GGCGTCCTCGGCGCAGGCGAGAGTGTTACCCATTTTGCGAGCGAGCGGTCCGATCAGCGGCGTGCTGAAGACGAGGTCAGCGCCAAGTAACCGAACGAATCGATGCGACGGGTGCTCATCATGGACCGTCAACGACATCATGATGCCGTCCAGCGGCAAGGTGCCGGAATGATTCGCGACCAGCAGCGCACCGCCCTGACTGGGAATATTGTCTAGTCCGCGACATTCGATGCTGAACCACTGATTCTTCAGCGGCCGCAGCACCGGCGCAACGATGGACTCGCTGAGGTCGGAATCAAACCCGAACTCGTCCACCTGATAGTCGCCCTCGATCCGGCGCCGAATAAAAGCCGTGAGTCCGGCGAGGGTGCGCTCGATGCCGCCAACCGGTGGCGCGGACGCTGCTGGCAGCTGCACCGGAACCGCGAGTCGCGCCGATGCTGCACCGGTGATGGGGATAACTTTCGCTTCGCTCACGGCAGCTGCTTCGCTTCCGCGGGCAACAATCGCGCCACCCGATGAATTGTCGAGGTCCGTTGCGGAAAACTTTGGACGAAGCTATCGAACGCCTCATAAATGCTGAATTTTGGTTCGAATTTGACCTTGTCGTGCATTTTGGAGATGTCCATGACCCGACCGAATTGCAAGAACTGGGTTTGCTCAGCCGAGAAGTCGGCAAGCCGAAGTCGCCGCAGTACACCGCCGGCAAATTTTGCCGCTGGCGATATCACCGGAAAACCCACATGACCGGCTCGCCGGATCGCCTGCGACAAAAACATCACTCCGTCGCCCGCAACATTCACGATTCCGCGGTAACGGTCATCGCGGCACAAGATGGCTTGCCGCAGGATTTCGACACCATCATCCTCGTGCAACAGTTGGATTCGTGGGTCGTAACCAAAAATGGTCGGGATTACCGGCATGGCGAAATAGTTCGCCAGCGTAGACGGTATTGATGGGCCGATGAAGTTGCTAAATCGCAATACACTCACACTGACGTCGGGGCGACGCCGCGAGAAGCCGCGTACATAACCCTCGACCTCTTGGATATCTTTCGATAAGCCGCCGATTGCCGTCGATTTCGCTTGCATCTGCTCGGTAAAAAGCGCTGGGTTACGCGGACTCGATCCATACACCGCGTTCGTGGATTTGAGGATAAATCTCTTCACCGAAGGCGCGTTTTGGCATGCCGCGAGTAGTTGCATCGTGCCGAGCACGTTGAGATCTTTCATCGATGTCCGGCCACCGGCCCGTCGTGGCGCGGTCGCGATATCCATATGCACCACGGTGTCCACTTCCGCGCGCTCGATTGCCTTGGCAATCAATGGGCTGCGGACATCCGCACGGACAAATTCGGCGCTGCCTGCTTCGGCAAATGCACCAAGTGAGTCATCCATCGGTGTGGGTATCGAATCAACGCCGACCACTCGCTTGATCGATGGGTCCGCAGCTAGTGCCCGCGCTAGAGCACCACTGAGGTACCGGCTTACGCCGGTCACCATCACCACTCGTGCGGACATAACGACTCCCGATCAAGGCGCGTACGGAAACCTGTTGCGGACGGGGCTACTTCTTATTGCGGCGCTGAACGCGCGTGCGCTTGAGAAGTTTGCGATGCTTCTTCTTCGACATCCGCTTGCGACGCTTCTTGATTACTGAACCCATGTATGTCCTTCGCCATCGCCCCGGTCGGGCGTGTAATAAATATTTCAGCTAACTAGCAGAGTCTACCCACCGCAAAGGAGTACGTCCCACGCACCTGGGTGAGCGTTCGTAGTCGCCCGGCGCTAGGCGGTTTCGACAAAGGCTCCGTCGAGGTAATCGTGCACCGCACTTTGACGAACCCGAAACGAGCGACCCACCCGCACCGCTGGAAGCTCACCGCTATGCACAAGGCGATACACGGTCATCTTTGAAACGCGCATTACCTTGGCCACTTCGGCGACGGTCATGAAATCGACCTTGCCGATCAGCGATGATTGCGCGGGTACTGCCTGGTCGGGCTTCGGTTGAGACTTCGGTTGCGCCGTCGATTTCGGCAGCGGCTGTACTTGCTCAGCCGCTGTCGGCGAGGCCGCAGATGAGTCGTCGTCGGACGACTTCGTCTGTCGATTGGACATCGTTCACCAGATCTTCCGGCACGCATCGCCACCAGCTTCCCCACCGGTCATGACACGTACGTGCTTCGAACAGCCTAGCGTGACGGATGTGACTTTAGATAGATACAACCTATGTGTTCGACACGACTACTTTATGCTTGACTAACGCACTTGAACATGAATTAAAACCTGCTAGTCACTTCCGAGGACTGTCGATCGATCGCGTGCCGCCAGCACCGCTTGCTGCACGATCTGCGCCAGACCCGCGTCATCGAACACCTCGAGCGCGGCCGCGGTGGTCCCGCCTGGGCTGGTAACAGCGCTACGCAGAGTCGCGGCGTCATCACCAGAATCACGCAGCATCGCAGCGGCGCCAAACGCGGTCTGGACCACCAATTCTCGTGCCTGCTCCACACTCAAACCCACTAAAACGGCTGCCTCCTGTAACAACTGCGCGAGCAGGAAAAAATATGCCGGCCCGCTTCCGGAGACAGCGGTAACAGCGTCGAGTCGGTCCTCCGGCACCCGAACCACGATTCCGGTGGACTGCAAAATCTCCTGCGCCAACTGCAAATGAGCGTCTGTTGCGTGGGTCCCTGGTGCGATTGCGGCAGCTCCTTGACCGACCAGCGCCGGGGTATTGGGCATTACCCGTACTACTGGCACACCTGGGAGTGCACGCTCTATCCGGCTCGTCGGCACACCAGCTGCAATAGATACCACCACTTGGTCAGGCCCCAGGGCGCCGGCGAGTGCGCTTAAAACCTCGTTCACAACTTGCGGTTTCACCGCAAGCACCACGACATCTGCCTGCGCGGCAAGTTCACCGAGCTCTACCGCGGCGATGGGGTACTTACCGACAAGGTATTCCACTCGGTCAACTAGCGGCTCGCAGACAATAACCTGCTCGGGCCCAGGTGGCCCCGATAACAACCCGCTGATGAGGGCCTCAGCCATCTTTCCACCACCGACAAAGCCGATGGTCCTCATGAGTGATCGCGCAATTCGCGACGTAAAATCTTGCCGCTGGCATTCTTGGGCACCTCATCGATGATCTGCACCACTCGCGGGTACTTATAGGTCGCCATTTGACTCCTGCAGAAGTCGATGATCTCTTCTGGGGTGACCGAAGCACCCTCGTTCAAACTGATCACGGCCTTGACGGTCTCCCCGCGGTAATCATCGGGAATGCCGACCACAGCGGCCTCCCGCACCGCCGGGTGGCTATAAAGCACATCTTCAACTTCGCGAGGCCATACCTTGTATCCCGAGGCAGAGATCATGTCTTTTTTGCGGTCGACCACATAGAACCAGCCTTCTGGGTCCATGAAACCCACATCACCGGTACGCAGGAAGCCATCCACAAACGACGCCTCCGTTTCCTCAGGCTTATTCCAGTAAGCAGGAACAACTTGAGGTCCAGCGATCAGGATCTCACCCACCTCGCGCGGCGCAACTGGATCGTCGCGCTCATCAACGACCACGCAGAAGGTATTGAATACCGGTACGCCAACGCTCACTGAGCCAGAATCGATGTCAACTCTCGACGGCTTATCACGCGGAGCGGTATGCGATGTGGAGCTCGTTTCGGTCAGGCCGTAGCCGACCTTGATTTGATGACCGAATCGCTCTTGAAATCGCACGATCGTTTGGGGAGCGACGGGCGCACCTCCCGATGAAATCGTCCGCATCGATGCCAGCTGCTCAGCATGTACGTCGGGAGTGTTCATCATGGCTATGAACGCGGTGATAGGGGCAACGGTCGTCGTCAGTCGTTTCTGCGCGATCTGCTCGGCTGCTACGACCGGATGAAAACGGAATGTCATGCATAACCGCGCAGGAATAGCCATGGCGATCGCCAGGTGCACCACCAGACCCGTGACGTGAAAGAAAGGAGCGATGGCAAGGATCGCTTGATCGTCATACTGCTCGGTCCAGGCTTCAGTCTGCGCCGCGTTAAACGCGAGATTGCCGTGGGTATTAATCGCGCCCTTGGGCACACCGGTGGTGCCCGAGGTATACGTCAGCACCGCCGGATCATTACCGGTAAGGGTGACTGATGGTGACCGCTGACCCTCATGGGCCGCGATGAGTTCCTCCATGTCCAGTCCGTCAACCGGACGGACATCTGTCGACGCGGCAAAAATTCGCGGATCGTTCTCGGTCTGATACCGCAGTTCACTCGTCGTAATGATCAGCTCGGTAGGCACTTCGGCAAGCACGTCAGAAACGATTGGATACAGACTTTGCAGACATACAATGGCTTTCGCGCCACAATCGTTGAGCAACGTCTTGAGCTCGCGTTGTCGATTCATGGGGTTGACCGAAGCGGCAACCGCGCCACACTTCCAGATCGCGAGTAAAGCGATCGCATACTGCGGCATATTTTGTAGGTACAACGCCACTCGATCTCCCGCGGCGACGCCAGCGTCCAGCAGTCCTGCAGCGAACGCATCGGAGAGCCCGTCAAGTTCGCGCATCGTAATATCGCGGTCAAAATATTGCAGGACGGCCAAATCAGGGTAGCCTTTCCGAGCGGCCTGCCAGGCATCGAGCATCGTTGCAAATTCTGGTTCGATATCTGCCGGATCTCCGTCGGCGTACTGGCTCAGCCAAGGACGGGAACGATAATTTTTTTCAGGCTGATTTGAGGACATCAGGCAGCAGACCTTTCCGAGGTGGTTCCAACAATTTTACCGCTAACGTTTCTTTGCCAATATTGCGGCGCAGTTTCGGCCATTACCAGCTAGTCGCGAATCTGCACCTAAATGTCTCGAGTGACAGAGGTAGTTGTGCTACTGCTGTCACATTTGCCACCGAGTCGGCGCGATTCTGTCAATTCATACAAATGACTCACTGATCAAGGTGCTCTCGGCAATAAGCAAGCGCTTCGGTGAGATCATCGACTCTACTGCGCGATCCGACCGGACCGTGTGTGTTGACCTCGACAATGACTGCTGTGCACGACACCAGATCTGCCACATATCGCAGAACCTGTGCGCACGGTTGATCGCCGCGACCAGGAACCAGGTGCTCATCATTGTTGCGACCGGTTCCGTCAGCGATATGCAAGTGCTTAAGCGCCGAACCCATTTCAAGAGCCATCTGCATGGCATCGCTGCGCGAAACTGAGGTATGGGAGGTATCCAACGTATAGCTTGCGTGACCTTGCAGCACGACGTCCCAGCCCGGTTTATAAGTTGCTACCGGACGATCGCGCATGCGCAGCGGAAACATGTTCTCTACTGCGATATTGATCTGAAATTCATTCTCAATCGCTTTAACTCCCTCAACAAATTCCGCGGCGTAGCTGCGTTGCCAGCGAAATGGCGGATGCAATGCGACCGTACGTGCTTTCAAAAGCGCCGCGGCCGCGGCCGAACGTCGCACCTTCAGCCACGGATCGCGTCCCCACACTCGCTGCGTTACGAATAAGCATGGTGCATGAATCGAAAGCACCGGTACGCCGTACTTATGCTTGAGGTGTCGAACAGCATCAGGATCTTGGCTGACCGGGTCATTCCAAACCATCAACTCGATACCGTCATAGCCAAGTTCTGCTGCAAGCTCGAACGCGCGTTCTGCTGGCTCTGGATAGACCGACGCGGTGGACAGCCCGACCCTAGTCGGCGTGGTGCTCATGCTCTTATTTAATCGCCATCGGATTAACAGGTGATCCAGTTGCCTGGGCGACCTTCAGTGGTGCTGCGGCATACATAAATGCGTACTGTCGATCCTCGGCACAATCATCAGCAAGTGCTTCGAGATCAGCAATCTCGGTCAACGTAATGCCCAAGTTCCGCATCAATGCCGCGTGCAGGGTCAACATGACACCCGATGCTGGATCGACTGTTACCTCATTGCCGATCGTGTCGGTGACAAGATTCGGTATTTCCATATCGGCGAACCACTGCACCAACTCTGGTGAGTAGACGAGACCGGGCTCGGCGAAATCGGCATAAAACTGCGCGGGTGACATCGTTCTGAATGTGCTGAGAAAGCCGGTACGGATCAGCAAGATGTCGTGCTTCTCAATGGTTGTTCCTTGCGCTGCGGCACATTCCAGCAGGTCCACATGAGTAAAGGTTTCTAAGCGCTCGAGTGCATCCTTGCTCCGATGCCGTGCGATATCAATGAGCACGCCTCGGCCAACGATGCCGCGTTCGGCAATTGGCAGCACGCTGGCCTTTTGCAGCCCACCGGTTGTACTCATCGCGTCATAACCGTTCCACAGTTGCCCGTCAAGCCAGACATGGCCGAGTGCGTCGTAGTGCGTCGAGCCCTGCAGGTACGCGGTAATGAAGTCATCAGCGGCATGCGTTCCGGCTGCGGTCTCCGGCGCCGCTCCGGAAAGATAGTGACCCTCGTCTTTGGTCATGAATTTCTCTACCCCACGCCGCGTCGGCCACACCGGGTCGCCATCTGGATGATTCATCTGCATCTGAACGGGAAAGACTTTGCCTTGTTTGATATGTGCCGCACCTCGCAGCACTTCGGTGGCGTTCAAGTAGTTCAAGGATCCGACCTCGTCATCAGGGCCCCATTTGCCCCAGTTTTTTGGAGCCTGAGCTAACCGGTCACGGACCAAAGGCTGTGTTTCGTTCTCACTCATGGTGCTTCTCCTCAAACTGGATATCGACCACTGACATTGCGCGAACGTTGCCGCGTTTAGCGCGTCGTCATTACCCATGCCGCTGGCAACACCACCAGCAATCCGGTGATGAACAAGATGACCAAAAGTAGTGGCAACGGAATCGCGCCTTGTCGCAGTCGTTTGCGAGCGAGTCCGACGACGCCAATCACGCCGCAAATCACCAGCGGTGCGATTACCGCTGCAACGTAGGGATAGATGTCCCAGAGCAGCCGAAATACGTACGCGAGCCCGGCGCCGATCACGATCGCGAGAACTACCTCGCCAATGGCCAGCAGCCAGCTTGTCGCCGCTGAATGATCGACCAGATCTGACCGTGCCAGGGGTCCCGGCTCAGTCTCAGCAGGTGTTGGCAGTGCCATGGTAAGCATCGGTTCCACCTCAGCGGACTCTGCCTTAGCCGTCGACAAGCTCGATTCTGCCGACGCATCTCGCTCATCAAAGACCGGTACCTCGGCGGTATCTAACTCATCGGCGGGGCCGGCATTGCTTCGAGGTGTCGCTGTGGGAACTAGCCTGTGCTCAGCCGGATCTGCGGCCGAAAGAAAGGCGAGCGCCGAAGATTGCTGTGAGTCGGCATTCTTTGCCGCGATGTCAACATCGAGAACCTCGAGCGCCTGTGCGCCAGTTGTCTCGATCCGCCGTTCGCGCTCCTGCTCAACGGTTTGGTCCGAATGCTGCCCGGCACTGACACCATCCTGCGGCGGTATCGGTAGGTCGCTTGCTGACTCAGAGACCTGACCCCGCCTCGGATCCAGGCTGACGCGGTCCGGCAGCGGTAATACTGGATCGATCGCTAACTCAGAGATCTGATCCGAATCATTCGCGGCACTGACGCCATCCGGCAGCGATGTCACCTGCTCACCCGCTTGCTCAGTGACCCGTCGTTGCTTCGGATCCGGACCAACGCGCTTCGATGGCGGCGTCGCCAGATCACCCGCCTGATGCTGGATTTCCTTTGGATTAGCCGATGGAGCGCCAACCTGCTCCGCTGGCAGCGCGACCTCTGATTGCTGAGGGTCATCTCGTACCGTCGCCAGATTCGAGTCGCCGTGACGCCGGGAGCGACGCGGTTGCCGATCCCTCGACGCAGCGCGCAACAAATCGGCAACGCTTAGTTGTTGATCGTTATCTCCTGCCGAGCGTCGTCCCATCAGATTCCGTCCAGCCAATCTAGTCGGCGCAAAATGACACCTTCACGCAGCGCCCAGGGACAAATTTCCAGCCGATCACAACCCAACTGCTCCATAGCAGCTTCAGCCACGATCGCACCGGCCAAAAGTTGATGAGCCCGAGTGGTGCTCACGCCGTCCAGGGTAGCCAAGTCGGTGCTCGCCATCCGGGATATGAATGGGATCAACTGGCGCAGACCGTTCAGAGTCAACTCACGAGCGACCCGGATGCCTTCTGATGACGGCGCGGCACCGGTGAGTCGAGCCAGCGATCGGAATGTCTTGGACGAGGCTGCGGCATGATCGGCGACCCCGTCTGCGCGTATCTGTGGCGTGATCTGGGCTAAGACGGTAGCGGTGTGCTCTCGAAGGGCTTTGACCTGTTCACGACTCGGCGGATCGCTGGTAAACCACTCACGGGTGAGTCGGCCAGCGCCAAGTGGCACCGATCGAGCGATGTTCGGCTCTTCGTCGATGCCGATTGCGATCTCGAAGGAGCCACCGCCGATATCCAATGAGAGCAGTCGGCCCGCGCTCCAGCCATACCACCGGCGGACCGCCAGGAAAGTCAATCGTGCTTCATCAGGACCTTTGAGGACCTGCACATCGACGCCACTTGTTTTTATGACTGCGTTGATGACTTCCTTTGAGTTAGCTGCGTCGCGCACCGCGGACGTGGCGAATGCCAACAGGTCATCGCAGCCTTGCCGGGCGGCCTCGTCCTTGGCCTCGGCGACCGCCTTGATCAGTGCTTGCTCGCCGGTTTCGCTCAACGCGCCGTTGGCATCGAGGCATTCTGCGAGCCGCAGCTCTGATTTCATCGATCGAGTGGGCGTCGGGTGTCCCCCGCGATATGCGTCGACAACCAACAAATGGACCGTGTTCGATCCCACGTCAAGAACACCCAGTCGCATGCCGATTACGCTAGCCCACCGCAATAACGCCGGTGCCGTAGTGTGCTGGATATGCCTCACCGCGGTCTGGATGCCGACCCCGCTCCCCGAGACCTCGAAGTCGGGCTCGATTTCGCCAGAGAATGGATCGAATTTGTCGATCCAGGCAATTCTCAGCATTTGATCCGCGCGGATCTCACCTGGCTATGCTCGCGGTGGACCTGCATCTTCGCCGCAGGCTGCCACGGCATTATCAAAGACCGCGCTGACGACGGATGTTGCAGTCATGGTGCGTACTTCACCGACGAGGACGATCAACAGCGTGTCAGGGAGTTCGTCAATCTGCTCACTCCCGCTCAATGGCAACGTCATCCCGGGCGCTCGGTCACGAAAAAAGACTGGCTGCAAACCGATGAACTCGACGGTAAACCGGCAACGAAGACGAAAACCAAAGGCGGTGCTTGTGTCTTTCTCAACCCCCCGGACTCGCCGCAGGGACTTGGCTGCGCGTTGCACAAGCTGGCGATCGACACTGGCTTACATCCGTTGCAGACGAAGCCCGACGTGTGCTGGCAGTTGCCGGTGCGCCGGGAACAAGAATGGGTGACCCGCCCAGATGAAAGCACGATCCTGGTCACCAGCATCACCGAATTTGATCGTCGCGGCTGGGGTACGGGCGGGCATGACCTGCATTGGTGGTGCACCTCATCACCAGAAGCGCATGTCGGGGTTGAACCGATGTATCTGACGTACGGACCTGAATTAACGGCCATGATTGGTGCGCAGGCATACCACCGGTTGTGCTCACTAGCCTCCGATCGACTCGACCGCGGTCTGATTGCACCGCACCCAGCCAGTCGCGAGATAATCGACTGAAGCTGCCTTCGTCGGGCGAAGCCGTCTACCCGGCGCCTGACCTTGATCGACCAGTAGCGACTAAAATTCCGCTCGCTAGCGACGCCGACCCATGGAAATCAATCGGCCGCAGGCATCAGCTCAGATATCGCTAAGCAGTGTGGTTGTCGCGATGAGTCCGGTTCCAAGCTGACCGGCAGCGCTCAAACGCCCACCGGCACTATCGAATACCTCGGCACTGAATTGCGCGGCACCAAGATGCGCATCCCTAGCACCGATCACCGCGTTCAAGATCGCACCGCTAGCAGCGGTCCCGCCAAACGCTGCACCTGAGAATTGCGCGTCGGCGAGAATCCCGACGGCACTTCGCGCT
>JBDTCL010000133.1:0-5580 GCA_039923595.1 Antricoccus sp.
CCAGAGCTGGCGCGCCAGGGCATTCGGGTACACGCGCTTTGCCCTGGATTTGCCGATACGGCCATCATCGACAACATCCGTGATCATTTCGAGAAGGCCAATTTTCCGGTCATTAGGCCGGCTGTGGTCGCTGACACTTTGCTTCGTGCGATCGCCTCTAGCGATAGCGGTGATGCGTGGCTGATTCAGGCCGGAATCGAGCCTTCGCCTTATCGCTTTCGAGGAGTTCCTGCGGCCAAACATGACGATGGCACTGCAGCGGGTGTGCCGCGCGACCTAGACCCGGATGCCGAGGCGCCACACTAAAACACTTCGGCTTGCGCGGGCTCAGACTATCGGCAGCGGCAGATGGTCATGTCGCCGAGAGCGCCGCATGACGACCTGCCGCGAGCCGTCTGGATATTTGAGAACTCGAGCCAATTCCCAACCTCCGGCACCAGCTTGCGCAGCCAAAAGCGCCGCCGCGGCGGAAAGTTTCATATCAGCGGCAATCCTCATCGGCGCATATTCCCAGCGCTGATGATCACGTTCGCTTTCCACCGACGATCTTTTGGCCATTCGACCATCGTAGCTGCGATGCTCGCGCATGAGGTCAAAGGTAGCCAGTGTAGAAGGTTGCGAGTCTCGAAGGTGGCGAGTCGAAGGTGGGCTAAGCCTGCATCTTGGGTAGTGCGGTGGTAACTGGGCACAGTCGCAAGCCTTTTGCCGCAATGCGGGCAAGTGTTTGTGGGAGGGCCTGCACTTCGACCTCTCGGCAGGCATCCAAATGTTTGGCGAATGCCTCGCCGGGGGAGAACACGCCCCGACCGGTGCTGTCGTGCAGGTCCACCACATCGCCAGCTTGCATTGTGTCTGCGATGTAGGTGCTGACCGATTTCGGTGTCCCCACACCGCCGCGTCCACGGGTGCACGACCAGATATATACGTCATAGCCCAACTGGGCACAGACCTTGAGTCCGTAGCCAGAAATATCACCGCGGGGGGGACGATAGCCGATCGTCGGTTGACCAATGATGTCTTCAATCACATGTTTGGCATCGACGATCTCCAGGCGCGTTTTCTTGGCGGTGGTGTATGCCTGATCCAGATGGCTCCACGTGTGATTGCCGACTTCGTGGCCAGCGGCGACGACATCCTTCAAGATGTCTTTGTGCAGTTGCGCGTTATATCCCATCGCGAAGAAGGTTGCCTTGATGCCCGCCTTATCAAGCGCGTCGAGGATACGCGGGGTATATCGCGGGTCTGGCCCGTCATCGAACGAAATCGCCGCGATGTTTTCAGTAGCCGCAAAGGAATACACCACGCGGTGGGTCCCATACCGCGCTACCGACTCTCCGTTCGCGGCAGCTGAGGCGGTCTCGAGCGCCTGTCCTGCTAGCGCATTTGGCGGAAGTGAGTGCTGCGCCTGGCCGGCCAAAAATCCGCCGGCGCCAACGGCAAGTCCGGTCGCGGTTGCGCCAAGCAACGACCGACGTGAGTATGTTTGCACGCGTTGAGCATAGATAGTCTTGCCTAGATTCAAAGTGAGTCGCTAGCGCGTTCTTAGACTCTCCACAGCAAGACGTTGGGTAAGGGTGCTTCGGCGTGGTTTAAGTGCGCGTTGGGCAACTGCGTACGCCAGTGCCGGACCGGCAGATCTGACGATCGACAAATGTTGCTGAGCGCGAGTCAAGGCGGTATAGACCAATGCTCGACTCATGAGGCGCCCACTTTCAGGTGGCAGAACAACAACCACCGCTTGCCATTCCGAGCCTTGCGCGCGATGGACTGTGATAGCCCACCCGTGCAGCAGGTCGCGGATCGCTTTGCCTTTGATATGTGCAATCCCGGAGCCAAATCGAACAACGAGCTCATTACCGTTTGTTGCCTCGACGGTGCCCACCTCACCGTTGGCATAGCCCACCGGCGTTGCGTCTAGGTGGTTTGCCGTCGCGACGACCCGATCTCCGATATCGAAACCGGAGGTCGCACCAGGACCCGGATTGAGTCTTTTCTTGAGTGCAATATTCAACTCCCGGGTGCCGGCGGGGCCGCGGTGGACCGGCGTTACTACCTGGATCTCCGCTGGCGCACACCCGAAGACACGAGGAATCGAATCGGTGACCAGTTGCACGGTGCGGTGAGCTGCCTGAGCGGAACCGCCCGTGGCGACAACCTCGACTTCGTGAGTGTCATCTGCGGTCAGCTCAGGCAGTTCGCCATTACGCACTGCGGCTGCCAGACGGGCTATCTGACCGCCTTCGGCATGACGGTACAACGTGGTGAGTTCAGTCACCGGAACCGTTTGCGCGGCGATGAGATCTGCCAGTACTCGTCCAGGCCCGATAGACGGCAGCTGGGCGTCATCGCCGACTATCAGTACATGCGTGCCATCTGCGCAGGAGCTTAGCAATGCTGCCGCTAGTTCGGCATCGAGCATCGACGCCTCGTCTACGACCAAAACGTCAATCTCGAGCGGATCGTCCGGGCCATGCAAAAATCCGCCATCCTTGCCCTGCGCACCGAGCAGGCGGTGGACTGTCATGGCCTCGATACCGGCAAGTTCCGATAACCGTTTGGCTGCTCGTCCGGTCGGCGCCGCGAGGGCGATCGGATGGGAGTGTTTCTGGGCCAGATCTACCAGCGCTGAGACGGTTCGTGATTTGCCCGTACCAGGGCCGCCCGTAAGGATGCAGACGCCGCCGATGAGGGCTTGCTCGACAGCTCGCGTTTGCGACTGGTCCAGTCCTGCTGTCGCCTTGTCGAGGCTGCGTTGGGTGCCCCACGGTGTCGCATGAGTGATGAGCCGGTGGACGCTTTTGGCTAGCGACTGCTCAGCAAGAGCGAGCCGAGCTAATTGCAGTGCCGGTTGGTCGTTGTAAGTGAAGCGCGCAACTTGTTCGTCGTCTAAGCACATCTCGATAGCGCGGTCGGTTCCTCGAATTCCCCAGGCCCGCAACTGATCTTCGATATCAGCGACCTCGACCACGGTATGGCCATCGCGCGACTCGGATCGTAACGCTTCAATGACCAGTGCCCGGGCGCGCCGAGGATCATCGCGTTCAAAATTGCCGAACATCTGCCTCGCCAGTGCATCAGCATCGGCGACTTGCAATTGGCGAATACCGACGATTCGCCACGGATCTGACTCCATGACGCTCGCGGCTGATTCACCGAGTTCATCGATGATGGCGGCCGTGATGAACAACGAAATTCCCGCCGGCACCAGCAACGTTGCCAGGTCATACATTCCCGACGCCGCCAGCCACGAGGAAAGTAATCGTTCGGCCTTGCTGTCATTGACGCGCGGAATCCGCAGTAATGCTGTCTTCGAAATCAGTGCCGGGTTTGTTATCCCTGCTTTCGGTACGCCAGACATCATCGTTTTGCTGAGCCCTGGCCATAAATACGCCTCAACGAACCTGGCAAAGACGAGGTCGGTATCGGTCGGCCAACTGATCGCGGGGCGTGGGGTGGACACGCGCGCTAACGACGACGTTCGGGATAACCGATCGGTGCAGCTGATATCTCGTCAAGCACCAACCGGATTTCCTGCGGGAGCTCCAGGTCGTCGATCGAGAGCGAGGCCTGTAGTTGTCCGGCGGTACGCGCGCCGAGGATGACGGCGCTCACGCCAGGTTGATCGCGCACCCACGACAATGCGACCGCCAGCGGTGAAACGCCTAAACCATCGGCGGCGGTCGCGACCGCCTCGACGATGCGAGCGGATCGATTATCGAGATAGCGGCCCACGAACTCGCCTAAATGCGGAGAGGCACCCCGCGAATCCGATGGTGTGCCGTGCCGATATTTGCCGGTCAGCACTCCGCGGCCGAGTGGTGACCAAGCAATGATTCCGGCGCCCACATGGCGTGCGGCTGGGACGACTTCTCGTTCGATGCCGCGTTCGAGTAACGAATACTCAACCTGGGTCGAAACAATCGGCGCTGCGTGGGTCAGTTGTTGGGTAATTGCTGCCCTGGTTAACTGCCAGCCGGCGTAGTTTGACACACCGACATAACGAACTCGTCCAGAAGTGACCGCCGTATCCAAGGCGGCAAGGGTCTCATCGAGCGGCACCAACGGGTCCCAGGCGTGCACTTGCCACAGGTCGATGTAGTCGGTACCGATCCGTTTAAGTGATCCGTCGAGCGCGGCCAATAGGTGCCCGCGGCTCGCTCCACGGCCCATCGGACCGGGTCCGGTGCGGCCGACTGCCTTGGTCGCAACAATCATCTGATCTCGTCGGACAACGGTCCGTAACAATCGGCCGACAACTTTCTCGCTCTCACCATCGACGTACACGTCCGCGGTGTCAAGAAAATTTCCACCCGCTTCGACAAAGGCCAATAGCTGAGCAGAGGCCTCATCGCGATCGGTATCACGACCCCAGGTCATCGTCCCTAAACCAAGTCGAGACACCACAAGACCACTACGACCGACAACCCGCTGCTCCACGGGTTAAATCTACCCGCAGACCGACCGCGTAAAGTTCAGGCTCGCCCGGTCATCGTCATCGGGGGTTCAGTCAAGGAGGACTTATGGAACTCGGGCTCAATGTTGGCTACTGGGGTATGGGTAACGACGCGCGCAATATTGATCTCGCTGTTGAAGCAGACCGACTTGGTTTCCACGTAGCGTGGGTCGCTGAGGCATACGGCTCTGATGCGGTGTCGGTAATGGCCTATCTGGCTTCGCGCACCACCCGCATGGATATCGGCAGCGCGGTCATGCAGATCCCCGCGCGAACCCCCACCATGACTGCGATGACAGCGGCAACATTGGACAGCCTCTCCGGTGGCCGTTTTCGGCTCGGCTTGGGAGTTTCCGGCCCGCAAGTGTCCGAAGGCTGGCACGGGGTACGGTTCGGCTCGCCACTTGGTCGTACCCGCGAATACGTCGATATCGTTCGGCTCGCCTGGTCACGCAAACGCGTCCGGTATGACGGCAAGTATTTTCAGTTGCCACTGCCCGATGGGCCCGGCAAAGCGTTGGTGTTGACAGTTCATCCGGTTCGTAAACAGATTCCGATCTACCTCGCTTCACTCGGCCCTAAGAATCTGGAATTGACCGGTGAAATTGCTGATGGTTGGCTCGGCGTGATGAGCGCCTATGACGATATGGGCCAGGTGGTAGACCGGATTAAGGCTGGCCGGGCAATCGCTGCGAAGTCGATGGATGAATTCGATGTGGCGATCAGCTGCGGTGTCGCGATCGGCGATGATCTGGAGGAAGCTGCTAACTTAATTCGTCCGGGACAGGCGCTATATATCGGCGGGATGGGCAGTCGCGAGAAGAACTTCTATAACCAAAATGCGACGCGGCTTGGCTACGGTGAGCGAGCGGCGGAGATTCAAGATCTTTATCTCGCCCGCAAATATGACGAGGCCGCCGCCGCCGTGCCGCTTGAATTTGTCGATCGGACCTCCCTGATCGGCCCTGTCGATCGGGTTGCCGAGCGATTACGGGCACTTCAGGAGGCTGGTATCGACACGGTAAACGCGTCCATCGCCACCAAAGGCGACGCGGCGATGGATCAGCTGCGGTCCCTTGCCAAGGCAGCGAAGAAGGCTGGAATTCTTTAGTGAATATTGCGCAGGC
>JBDTCL010000134.1:0-5103 GCA_039923595.1 Antricoccus sp.
TCGGCTCATTCGATCGAAATGTGCTGGTCACTGCCCGGCGATTTGTCGAGTACGGCGTCGCGCGGGATGAAATCGAGAAACCGACCAGCCAAACGAAACGCGCTCGCGAACTGCATGCCGCAGATCCACCAGCCCGCCAATCAGACTCCTGCGACCCACCTACCGCAGAACAACCTGAGAATCGACACACTCACGCACCTCTTGGGTCAACCTCGGAGGCAAGCTAGACGTCTATCCTATTAATTAACGCGCCGAGTAGCACTATCAGCAGCGACCAACTCGACCAGTTATCGACAACCAGGAGACGACGAGTGAACGAAGAACGACCAGAGAATGATGGCGGGGACTCAACACCTTCGTCGTCGCGCTGGGCTATCGCCCCGAACTCGGTCGTCAATTCGCTCAGCCAGGCGAACAGTCAAAATGCCGATCGCGCGGGCAACGAGGATGAGGCTAAGCACGAGCGGGGACGGTCGGTGGCCGATATCCTCGCTGAAGCTCGTCGTCAAGATGGACACCAGCCCCGTCGAAGTCGCGGGCGAAGCAAGCAATCAATCGACGATTCGACGCGAGTTTCGGCCGCTGCCCTGCCGCCGGTTTCGGCTCCAAGCCACGCACCGAGCACTGCATCGCTCGGTTCAAACCCCGCACCGCCTGCAGGCGTATGGGCAGCAGCGAAACAAGCAGACCCGCCCAAAGCGGCAGTACGCGCGCGAGTAGTACCCGATCTGGGCGAGTCTCGCGAGATGCGTCCGTCACCAGATCTGGGCACCACCGCGCCGGGCACGCTCGTCGGCTTCGGCGGGGTCTTGTTGCTCATTGTGATCACCGGTGTCGGTGCACTCATTGACCGGATCATCAGTGGCCAGCTCGGCATCGTCACCGGGATTGCACTCTGGATAGGGACATTCCTTGCGGCGCTCATCACCCGCAAACGCGACCTGTTGTCGATCATTGTCGCGCCGCCGATCGTTTATGCGGCCTTCGGCTTTCTCGTTGTCCTGATGTCCAGCAAAGGACTCACCGTCACTGGTTTGGCCGGAGTCGCATTCGTCAGCTTCCCCTATATGGCGATCGGTTCAGGCATCGCTGCCCTGGTCGCAGCAATCAAGCTCCTCACGACTCGTACGTCCGAACGGGCCTGAAACTTCAGGCAGTTTGCTCGGCCCGCAAGTCACGTCGCAACTCTTTGGGCAGCGAGAAGATCAACCGCTCCTCAGCTTCGGTAACAATCTCGACGTCCCCGAAACCTTGCGCAGCAAGCACGTCAAGGACACCGCGAACGAGTTCTTCGGGCACTGACGCGCCACTCGTGAGACCCACCGTGGTGATGCCTTCTAACCAAGCGAGGTCGAGCTGTTCCGGATAATCAATTAGGTATGAGGCGTCGGCCCCCGACTCCAAAGCAACTTCAACCAGCCGAACCGAGTTCGATGAGTTTGTCGATCCAACGACAATCAACAAGTCGCATTCATCGGCGAATCGCTTAACGGCCAGCTGGCGATTCTGGGTCGCATAACAAATGTCATCACTTGGCGGCGACATCAATGCCGGAAAACGTTCCTTGAGCGCCGCAACGGTTTTCATCGTTTCATCGACCGACAGCGTCGTCTGGGATAGCCAAACCACCTTTTCCGGATCGCGGACTTGCACTGATGCAACATCCTCTGGTCCATCGACGAGGTGGATATGTTCCGGAGCCTCTCCAGAGGTGCCCACAACCTCTTCGTGCCCTTCGTGGCCGATCAGCAGGATGTCGTAATCGTCGCTGGCGAACCGGACCGCTTCCTTATGCACCTTGGTGACCAGCGGGCAGGTCGCGTCAATCGTCCGCAGCTGCCGCAGCTTGGCTTCCTCGTGCACGACCGGCGCGACGCCGTGCGCGGAGAAGACTACGATCGCGCCCTCTGGCACTTCTTCGGTTTCCTCCACAAAGATCGCACCACGTTTTTCCAAGGTGCGCACCACATGCAGGTTGTGCACGATCTGTTTGCGTACATAAATCGGTGCGCCGTAAAGATCAAGCGCTCGCTCAACAGTGATCACGGCGCGATCAACTCCGGCGCAGTAACCACGGGGGTTGGCAAGCAGCACTCGCTTGTTCTTGATTTCGGTCTGAATAGGTCCGTTGGACATACTCCCAGGGTACGTCGAACAAATTAGTTCGGCGTCCCTGCCGCACCCGCGCCGGTAATAGGGCATCCTGGATTTATGCCTGGACCTTCACTTCCCGCCCCTCTATCGGCGCTGCTCTCGATCGATCTGCCCGATCCGTTCAAAGCTGTCGCCGGCTTAGCGCTGCAGACCGCTGAGGATGTCCGCCAGCTCCCGGCCAGACTCACTGGGCTGCCGATGACCGTGGTCTCCACGCTGATGCAACGCTCGATGAATCTGCAGCAGCAGTACGCCGAACTGGTCACCAAGGGCGAGCAATTTATCGGCACGCTACGCGCGGCGCCAAGCAGCCAGCCAGAGTGGGCGACCTTTGACGAGGATAATGCCGCACCTAGCCCAACACCGATAACTGTCGCGGACCCTTCGGACACCATCTCGCTGACGGCCGCGACCACATCAGCAGCCACGACGCCCAGTCCTGCCAAATCACCGGCCCGCAAGCGGCCACGCTCCTCGCCTACGGCCGCGCTGATTGCACCAAGCGCTGGTCTCGGTCCAGGCTCGTCATTCGATCAAATCCTTGACGAACCGGCACCAAAGGCGTCCTCGCCTACGTCTGCAGTCCCAGATCCCAATGCGCCGAAATCACCCGTGGCGCACTTCGACCAACTCAGCATTCCCCAGCTACGGGCCCGACTGCGCTCCTTTGATGCTGACACGGTCGCGGCTCTCATCGAGTACGAAACGACAGCCGCTAACCGGCCACCGGTGCTCGTGATGCTGCGCAGCCGACTTACGGCACTGCGTCCCAAGCAGTGACATGACGCAGACCGGCCCGCCGCCTGCTGGTGGGCGCCCGGCGAGTTCTCCGGAGAATCCGTATGCGGTGCGGGTAGTGGCGCAAAAGATCAGCGACTGGATCGGTCGTCTTGGCGCGGTCTGGGTCGATGGTGAAATTGCGCAGTTGAGCCGCCGCTCTGGAAGCCGCACCGCGTACCTCACGCTGCGCGATTCTGCCGTCGATTTCTCGCTCCCGGTGACCTGCGCTACGCACGTGCTTGACGAGTTGCCCTCGCCACTGCGCGAGGGTGCTCGGGTCCTGGTGCACTGCAAACCTGATTTCTGGGTTCAGCGCGGATCATTCTCGATGCGGGCACGCGAGATTCGACATGTCGGTCTTGGCGAGCTGCTTGCGCGTATTGAACGACTGCGGCAGGTGCTTGAGGCCGAAGGGCTCTTTGACGTTCGCCGCAAGCGGTCGCTGCCTTTTCTGCCGGCCACGATCGGGTTGGTCACCGGACGCGAAAGTGCTGCAGAGCAGGACGTCCTGACCAACGCCCGCCTGCGCTGGCCCGGAGTGCGGTTTAAGACGATTAATTGTGTGGTCCAAGGTCGGACTGCCGCAGGCGAAGTGACCGCCGCCATCCGTGAGCTTGATACTGACCCGCAAGTCGAAGTCATCATCGTGGCGCGTGGCGGCGGCTCAATTGAGGATCTGTTGCCGTTCAGTGATGAGGAGCTTTGTCGCGCTGTTGGCGCTCTCACGACCCCCCTCGTCAGCGCAATTGGGCATGAGCCAGACACACCGTTATTGGATTATGTTGCCGACGTACGCGCTTCGACTCCGACCGACGCCGCGAAGCGTGTCGTACCGGACGTCGCTGAGGAAATCGCGCTCGTCGGTTCAGGGCGAGCGAGAATCAGAAACACCATGCAGCGGCTACTGAGCCAGGAACGGGCGGTGATTAGTCAGTTGCGATCGAGGCCCAGCCTCGCTGATCCGCAAGGGCTAATCGACGATCGCCAGATGCATATCGACCGACAACTCGCCACGATCAGATCCATCGTGGCGCATGGCATCGATATTGCGCAAACCAATATCCAGCACACCCGCGCTCAACTCGTAGCACTGTCGCCGCACAGCACCCTCAAGCGCGGCTATGCGGTGCTCCAAGATCATCACGGCGCTATTGTCACCCGCCCCACCGATGTCAGGGTTGGTGACAAGGTCCACGCAACGCTCGCCGGTGGGCGGCTGGATTTGTCAGTCACATCACACGAATCCGTTTCATCCCACGAATCAGCCGATCCGGTAATTGAGGAGTCCACGTCATGAGCACCGCTAAGGCCGTTAAACAGAGCCCTGACTCAAATGCCGATGCCACCAGCATGACCTATGAGCAGGCTCGCACTGCCCTCGGCGAGATCGTGACGAAACTCGAAGCGGGTGGAACCACGCTGGATGAGTCATTAGGGCTGTGGCAACGTGGTGAGGCGATCGCGGATGTGTGCGAGAAGTTACTGCGCGGCGCTCAAGAGAAACTTGACGCGACGCTCGCTGCACGCCCCGAGTAAAACCTCAGCAGCAGCTCTGAGCTGCCGCTAACTAACTCTTTTCGGCACCGGCTGAAGCGACGCAGCGAGCTCGGTCAATTCAGCCATTGAGGCGCTGCCCACCAGAATCGTACTGACGCTCGTCTCGCCAGTACCGGTCGTGGCGGATAAACCCCGACCCTTGTTGGTTTCAAACGGGGTGAACGATTGGCCATTGATCATCACAGGATCGCCCGAGGGCATCTTATCGATCGATGCCCCGTCCACGGACTTGTACAGCACGATTTGCGGATCGCCTAGGCGCACCGTGAACCGTGCGAATTGCGTTTTCGGCGTGACATAACCGATGGTCAGTCCCACCGGCGTGCCGGTATCCGAACCGTCGTTGCGCAGAAGTCCAGACGACGTCGGTCGCCAACCCTTGCTGAGCTCTTTCGGCGCGACCACAGCGAAGTCACCATATTGAGCGGCCGAGACGATATCGCCGGTTGGGTCGATGGTGTGCACCGGCTCGCCACCTCGGGCGTCACAAAAATAGGCGAGTCCCAGGACGATAATAGCGATCGGCACGAGGGACCGAAGCATGTCGGCCATCGTTTCAAAACCGCGCTTGCGGGGACGGTAAGGCTGGGTATCGGCCACGCAGCCATGGTG